>JAUUYL010000099.1 GCA_030590485.1 Lentisphaerota bacterium
CAATCCATCTTATCCCAGTCCTCTTCGAAGGTTCCCATCTCATTGATGTTTTCATATAGTGGAGAACCGGGGAACGGCGTGAATTTCGCCAGGTTAAAGTCGTCTATCGGCAGAGAGAAAACATAATCCATGCTGCGTTTGATACTTTCTTCCGATTCCCCCGGCAGGCCCATCATCAGCAGGCCTTTGGTCCGGATCCCGGCTCTTTTGATGTTTCGGATGGTATCGGCCAGCATATCCAGATTCGCATTCTGCCGATGTTGCGCCAGCAGCTCCGGGTCACCCGATTCAATGCCCAGGCTCATCATCCAGCACCCGGCACTCTTCATCAGCTTCATCAGCTCAAAATCGACATGCTCGGCCCGAACGGCACAGTTGAAAGTCATGTTCAGATGATTGTCCATCATCATACAACAGAATTCTTCCACGCGCTTTCGGTTGAAAGTGAACTGGTCGTCGTAGAAGTTGACATGTCTAATGCTAAACCGTTCCTTCAGGTACTTCATATGTTCATAAAGATACGCCGCCGAATTATATCGGAAACTGCGACGGAACACGGACCTATCGCAGTAACTGCAGGTGTATGGACAGCCACGACTCGAGTTACAACATGTGTTTGGTGTCCTGGGATAATTGAAAATCGGGAGTTTATAGGCATGTGGATAGCCTTGAAGTTTTTCGTAGGCCGGGAACGGCAAACTGTCCAGATCGATTCCCTCTTTCCGCAACCCGGTAAAATTGATATCGCCGTTTTCCCGGTAAACCAGCCCTGGAATCTCACTTAGAGCCTTGCTGTCCGTATCAGCCTTGATCAATGCCTCAACACATTCTTCCCCCTCACCTATTATTGAAAAATCGACGTCTGGGTAGTCTTCCAGAATCTTTTCGCGCAATGCAGAAATATGCGCGCCCCCAAAAACCGACCTGATCCCGGGCAGGATTCCTTTTGCCATTTTGGCGATCCGGACTGAATCATGAAAGGTCGAGGTGGTGCAGGTCAAACCAATATAACCGGGATTTTTCTCCTTCAAGTAGTGATGTATTTTAGGCTCCGAATCCGGATGGGCATAACAGTCAATAATATCGGCAGTGATCCCGTTCTTCTCCAAATATGCTGCAATACTAAGAAGACCCAGCGGCGACATAATATTTGCCAGTCTGGAAATATCCCGACCGGCTTGGCCGGGGCTGTAGCCCAAAGGGTGAATCAATAAAATTCTATTATAGTCAAGTTTCATGGTATTTGCTATTAATTGTTATCTGTTACTTATAAGTGCTCAAGTGCGGATCCCGATTTCGATTCATTGCCGTCGTGCCGGCAGCTTCTTTTTGCTCAACCTCATCTGCCTTGTCTCTCCCGACAACATGCCCTGTTACGATGCTAATGACGTTCGTTATCAACATGACCCCATTGTCAATTGGGATATAATCGTATGCAGCACCAAAAATCCCGCTGGGGATATAAGTTCCGAAAGCAGGGTAAAGAATTTCGTATGCTTTTTCCTCTTCTTTTGTCATGTTTTTATCTGCTAAGTATCCAAGGGCATCGCTCGTCGCACGCGACTCCTGGATAAGCGGCACTATAGGCAACAAACGCATCGCAGCATATAGCCCCTTGTCATCTTCACCGGCAAAGTCTTTGGCATGGCCGGCCTCGTGTAAAGCAATTGCAGGATGATCCGAGTACAAATGGATCGTGTTCGTATATGGATTATAGGAATCGCCACCAATCAGTCCTGCAAAGAATCGATCAGGTAAAATTGTGTAGAATGAAACCGATATTGCGCCAAGGGTGAACCGCCATAATCCCCCAACAGATTTGTTCCTGATCAAACGCCGCCATTCGTTTCCCGGCGCATAATCGTTGAGACGGACTTTTACGTTGCGTAAATCATTATCAGCCAGGTATTGCTTTAGAATTTCTTCAGTTTCTGTCGATATATCATGGTTAGCCACACTCCAGTTCAACAGCATTATCTTCGATGGAAGAGAAACAATATTATGGCCTATCCAATCCAAAAAACCATGTGGATTCCCACGTTCAATCTGGGACTCGTCTGGTGCAAGCTTAAGAACGTCACTACCCTCCAATCCTGCTCCATATTCATAAGGAACACTAGCGCATCCACCGATCACAGCCAAAACAAGAATAGACGCCGCAAAATAAACTGCTTTTTTCATTTTCATATACCTTAAATAGTTACATTCTTTCGCAACAGAACATAATCTTTAGTTCAAACACATCTCATGAGAACATTAATTCGCCTCTCTCCTCTAAATCAAAACTTGGCGGGATTGTCCCTGATTACTATATGTTCGTCAATAGAAAACTCTTGTTAAAATGGGATATCCTTTGGACATTTGGACATCCCACCGCCTGGAAGGTTACACCTTGACAACCGGGGTGGTCTTGGCTATATAGATGGTTCGTAAAAAATTTCGCTCCGCTGTTTACAATATAAGGATAAAGGATGGATTTTAAACATCGTCAATGTGAAATTGGTCGAATTTGTCCTCCACCTCACAATAGATTTCCGGCCCTCAGCCTAAATATGGAGTTGGAATACTTTTTGGGATGGGCTCAAGCTATTCAGGAATGCAATACTATCCGTTTGCTGCACAGGAATTCAGGGTTGAATATCAGGCTCTTGGTTTTTCCACTGATTGTCATGTGTTTGTTGGTGAGCGGGTGCCAGAGACACCCACATCTCCAACTCAGCGAGGTGATGTTACCTTGTGAAGATGGGGTCCACCGGCATTACGATTCTACGGGAGATGGACAGCCCGATTTCTTCACTTTTGCCGATAGCAGCGGGAGGATTTCTCGCATCGGGTATGACAATGACGTCGATGCTGCACCTGATATTATTGTCAACATGGACGAAATCCCAGCCGCCCGGTGTCGCCATCTGGTTCTCATACTTGATGGTTTTGGCTATGACCTCCTCAAGAGATGCTATGATTCCGGGAAACTGCGGATGTTTTACCCCCCGTCGCACATCGTGTCGCCGTACCCCTCGGTGACGGAAGTCTCCATGTCGGCCATATTTGGCAGCTCCCCGTGCAGGGCTGTGCAGTCACGATATTTCGATCGCAAAACAAACTCTATGGTTGGCGGAGTAATGGACTACATGAAAGGCAAAAACGAACCTTTTGCGGCCTCGCTTACGTATCGTGCACCTCAGCACGTTGACGGCTTGAGCTATCTTCTGGGGATGCCCATGTTCAACTCGGAGCTGAACACGGTCAAGCGGCTGTTCGACAAACGCAAATCGCGGGAGGTGATTGCGTACTTCGTCAGTTCTGCAGCCGTGAGTGTGCGGGACGGAGCTGCAGGACAGATGGAATGTCTCTATCAATTGGATCGCTTTGTGACTGAGGTGCTCTGGCAAAATCGCGGGTTGGTCAAGGTTACGATGTTTGCCGACCACGGACTCAGCTACGAGAAAGTGGAATGGTTGGATCTGGGAAAGCATCTGGCGGACAGAGGCTGGCTCCTGAAGGATCACATCAATGGCCCCAGGGATGTAGTACTCAGCACTCTTGGCGTTGTGACGTATGCCTGCCTTTCAACGCGTCGTCCTTGCGCTTTATCAGAGGACCTAATCACTTGCAAGGGTGTGGATCTGGTCAGCTATGCTCGGAAAGATGCTGTAGAAGTGCTAACCAGAGATGGTGGTCGAGCAGTTATTCGTGCCCGAGGCGGGCGATTTATCTACGAACCCATAGTGGGGGATCCGCTGTTGTTGACGGCCATTCTGGACCGCCTCGAAACTGATGAGCACGGGAGCTATAACTCGGAAGACCTGCTGCGCGCCACGGCGACGCACGTCTATCCGGCGCCCCTGCGGCGCTTGTGGGAAGCCCATTTTTGCCGGGTGGAGAATCCGCCTGACGTAATCGTCTCACTAAACGATCGTTACTGTAGCGGGCCGCCCTCGTTTTCCGGAATGGTGCGCATCGCCACGACCCACGGCAGCCTTAACTACCGCAATAGCGTCACCTTTCTGATGTCCACGGCCGGAACGTTCACACCGGTCATGAGATCCTGTGACATCCGTAAACAGATAGGGCGTCTGCTTGACAATCCCTGGCCTATGAGGGAATAGGAGATATTTGTTGATAGAAGTTTTTGTGACATATAAGTCGTTGTTGTCGAAGGAACCCGAAGATTGGGCGTTGTGGTTTGCTAAAATGCTGTGCTGCAACTGGTTTTAGATTGAGATTACTCGTGGGTAGACTACACCTCTTCGAATTTGAAGATCAGACATGGCTTCCAGGCGTGATCCGCGATGGAATGACGGGTATTTTAAATATAATAGAAGAGAAAGCGAAGCTTTATATTGCGATTGTTCCATGTCTCAGGAGCGTTCTGCGGGAGTTAAAATGTGAAATAATAGTTGACCTTTGTTCAGGTTCCGGAGGACCATGGAAGTACCTGATAGACTGTTTAGTAGATTCAGAAACAAGCTCCCTCGAAGTGCTTTTAAGCGATAAGTTTCCAAGTTTCAATATTTTGGAGTTAGATGCGTTTCAAGCATCTAAGTTGGAATTTCTCCCATATCCAGTGGATGCGACACAGGTGCCGAAAGAATTAAAAGGGTTTAGGACCCTCTTTGGCTCTTTTCATCATTTTCGTCCTGAAGAAGCTGTGGGTATTCTCCAGGATGTCGTTAAATGTGGAGAAGGGATAGCTTTATTTGAAATGACTCGCAGGAACTGGCTCTCTATTATGTATATCTTTCTTCTTGCCCCCATTTCTGTGCTCCTGTACATCCCATTTATTAAACCGTTTCGATGGCCGAGATTAATACTGACTTATTTAATTCCGTTACTTCCATTCATGCTTGTTTTCGATGGAATCGTTTCATGTTTACGAACATATTCTCTCGAAGAATTACAAATGATGGTGAAACAAGTCAGAGGAAACAATCTCTATAACTGGGAAATTGGAATGAAGAAGTGTAAACGTTTCCCTGGCGGTATAACCTATCTTATAGGTTATCCAAAAACAACAACTTCGATCTTATAATATGATGATCCTTGGACAATCCACTGACCGCATTAGCGGCTTTTTGGTCTTGACAAGTGGGGGTAGCTCACTTATATGTGAATGAAGGCAGGTTCGGCCAGATTGCTTTCGGACGGGTTCGTTTGTCCTTCGGCTTGAAGAGGTTATATGGAAGGCGCAGAGAAAACCTTCAGTGTAACCCACGGGGACGGAGTATGTACTTAGCAAGTTGGCAAGGCAACTCTTCCTGACGGATTGATTATAATGTTGAATAGGCACTGGAACAAAGTACCTGTCAGGGCAATAAACTGATTGCAAATAGCTTTTCTTCAGCAACCTATTGGGAGATAATCTTGAAAAGGCACATGATTTTACGTTGGATCAAAAGAAGTATATATTCCACTATAATAATGACTCATATTGCTTTCGGTGTAGCTGCAGAACAGAATCCTGTTCCTGTATTAGAAGACTTTTTAATGCGCCTTGAAAAACGACACAGCAATATGAAGACTCTGGCGGCCC
>JAUUYL010000032.1 GCA_030590485.1 Lentisphaerota bacterium
GCAACTTCAGCTTTGAATTTCTCCGTAAATGCTCTTCGTTTCTTTCTCATTTGCATCCTCCCACTTTACCAGTTTCGAGACGCAAATTCCACCTAAGCCGGTGGTACTAAAATCGGGGTAAAGCGCATTCCTCCCTTCGTCATTCTGTCGCCGAAGAGTTGCGTAGCTACCTTCTTGAGTTTGGTGTTGAACACTCTTGGTGTGAATTCAAATAAATCATCATTATGGTCGTTTTCAGAATTCCTCAAATAACTTCGCAACTCGTCTTTGCAAAGAAGCAATTTGATGGTTCGACCGTATGTCTTGGACACTTCTTCGGGAATCGTAAGCTCCCTAAAGTCCAGCGACACATCTGTCCTTTTTAAGCTCAATAACTCTGTTGGACTTCTTATGATTGTATCAAACATAAGTAACATTCTCACCTGTTCATCTGTGCTGAAATGCGGAAACATCTCCTTTAGGTTCTCTAGAGTAAAATATACAAAGCTATTTTCCGATGAGCTTGAATCAAGGTCTTCTGTGATATCGGCCACATTTACACCTTTTCCTCTTTGAACTTTCATGAACCAATGCCAGAACGCCTTGAAAACCTTAACGTAATCACCTGCACTCTTGTAGATGCCGCCATCTCGCCTTCTGAGCTTACCGCTTCGCATATCATTGAATAGTTCGCCGACATCTCCAGAGGTAAGTTTGCAAACATCTTTCATATCTCTTGCCTCAAACAGTCTGACCAGGAAACTCAGACGCTGTCTTATGTTGTTCAATCGTATATAGCTTCTCGGACCTTTTTTAGTGCCTCGGGCAATATTCCGGCCTTGCTCCATATCGAACACATATTGAACAATAACGGTTGAGTTCTTGCTATTGACATCGTCGACGCCATTTACCATTACGTCCTGCTTCCACTTCTCGTACTTGATCCTGTGATTAAAGACATCCTTCTTTACCATGTCATTCCTATGACGAGAGACTATTTAAACGTTACCACGCCCCCACACGCCCCAACCGGGCGTGTGGGGGCGTGGTAATTCGCTCCAATGATCGCATAAAGGAGTTATGCCTTTGCGCAGTTCTCCCTATTATCTAGCCACGCCTTCATCTTCTGCAAGGTCTCTATAGCGTGGTCTATCTCGGCGGGGAAAATGAAGTTAGAATACTGAACGCCGTTCTTGCTCTTAAATTGAGCCCGCAGAGTAATTCGTGGAGCGGTAACTACTTCTCCCTCCTTAATGCTGCGATTCTCAAAGAATGCTGCGTACATATTATTTGACTTTGTTATGTGTGGTGATTCCGGCATCTCATAAAGATCACGCTCTTTTTGAGAGTTTAGATATCAGGTCTAAGTGAAGTTGCTATTTAAACCTGTGGGGCAATAGGCGGAGAGCTTTAGAAAACACAACCGTTCCGGATCCACCTATGCAACATACCCATTATATACATTACTATATATACGTAAGTATATGCATAGGGCCTTGCCATGGGCAAAGCCCTGGCGCTTCTATTTGACCGAAAGGCTTATAAAGCTCTTTGCCTTTCTAAACCCAATACCCAAACGCTTGAGCATGCGTATTGCTCATCAAAACAAAACCGCGAAAGCATATCGCATTTGCGTGCACAGAAAACTGACTCGTGTCGGAGTCACTGTGGCAATTCCTGAACGGCACCTACCAGCTTGGGCTCCATGCGGAAAGCATGACAGAACGAGTGTTCTAAGTGTATCGCAAGTGTTCCCGTCAGTTGGGAACGGTGTAACTGCTTCAGTAAACTATAAAAAGGAGATTAGGTTATGAGAATTAAATCATGGTCACATCAAGTTGTAATAACCGGATGCCTATTAATGACAACCGGCTGCGCAACAACAGGGAAAGATGTCAGCACGACAATCCTTCCAAACCGCAATGGAGACGGCGCAAGGGCAGAAATAGAGATCGAATATGAAAGTATCAAGGAACTGCCTAAGAAACTCGTCACGAGGCTGGGATCAGCTCTGGTGTCCATTGCACAGCCGGTACACCCCTACCATAAAGGGACGTCGGGAAAGGTCTGGTTTCCATTCTGGCGCATCATCGGAAAGCACCACGGCGATTCTGTCGTAGGTATAATCTATGATCACGGCTGGTTTGGAGGATGGAGAGAAACGCCGGGCGATAAGCTAGGCAAGGCGGCGGGACTGGCGCTACTTATATGGGGCGCAGACAGTCTGGCGGATGACTCCTCTGCTAATGAGTCATCAAGATGCATGGGCGAGATTGAGATCGTACCATGTCATGAGTCGAGTACGGAGGATGACAACCCAGATCCAGATGATTGGGACCGGGGAACTTGGCGCCCTGTTGGAGGCACTGATGAAAATGGCCCGTTCATCCCGCCGGTGACGGATCCTGCACCTCCGCAAGAAAACCCACCAGCAATACCGCCGGTGGTCTCGCCAACTATTCTTTCCCGAACAGGTGGAAGAGTTGGTCAATAAAAACATAAACACAAGGAGAAATGAGATGAATAAATTCATAGGATCAGGAAGACTAACAAGAGATGCAATGCTAAACGGGGGCGAACGGAAAGCATTGAAGTTCACAATCGCTGCACGATACGGATACGACAAGGAGAACAAGAAGGATCGTGTTGAATTCGTGCCATGCGTGTTGTTTGATCCGGGAGAGAAGCTCATCGATATGATGACAACTAACGGAAAAGGCATGCAGGTTGAACTCGAAGGTAGAGTAAAGACCTCAAAATATGAGCGTAACGGCAAAGACCAGTACAACACAGAGGTGATTGCCGACAAGAGCTCATTCAAAATCATATCAAGTCACGAGCCACTGCCACTGTAAGGCAAGCTTCAGATCAAACATAGCGAGAGGACCCTCCGGGGTTCTCTTTTTTATTGGAGAGAAACGATGAAAAAGAATGCATATGACATAGTAACAGAGAAGATCATTGATCTTCTTGTAGCAGGTACAGTTCCTTGGCGCAAACCATGGGCTGGCGGTGGAGAACTGCCAAAGAATCTTGTGAGCAAACGCGGCTACAGAGGAGTAAATATATTCCTCCTGGCAAGCATGGCTTATGAGAGTCCGTTCTGGATGACATTCAACCAGGCAAGGAAACTCGGCGGCATGGTTAAGAAGGGAGAGAAAGCCTGTCCGGTTGTATTCTGGAAATGGCTGGATTTCGATGACCAGAAGGCGGGCAAATCAAAGCGAGTGCCGATGCTTAGATACTATCATGTATTTAACGCGTCGCAGTGCGAAGGTATCGACGACAAGGTGCCGCCAGTCCAGATTGCTGAACGGGATATTGATCCTATCGATCAAGCTGAGCAGATCATCAATGATATGCCCAGGCGACCAGAGATCACGAACGGACAGGCGCGGGCATTTTACAGGCCAGACAGAGATCTTGTAAATGTACCACGTCGACAGCTCTTCAATAGCGCGGAGGAATACTACTCGACGCTATTCCATGAGCTAGTCCATTCAACCGGCCACGAATCCCGGTTAGCAAGACATGACAGCAAAGACGCGGTGCACTTCGGTTCAGCGAGCTATTCAAAAGAGGAGCTCGTTGCCGAGATGGGATCAGCATACATCTGCAATTCATGCAGCATAGCGGAAGAGACCATAAACAACTCGGCGGCCTATATCGCCGGATGGCTCAAACGGCTCAAGAACGACAAGACATTTGTCGTCAAAGCTGCGTCACAAGCTCAGAAGGCCGTGGACTTCATTACAGACAAAAACTTCCAAGAAGGAGAATCGTCATGAACTACACAACAGCAATGGTTCAACTGCCGCTGGTTAAGGAAGAGAAAGGCGAAAGAGTCAAGACGCCGCAAGATGTGTGGGACATCTGCTCAGACATGAGCACGTTAGCACAGGAGTCATTTCAGGTTCTCTTGCTAAATGCCAAGAACAACCTGATGAATCGGCACATGATCACGCTGGGTCTGGTAGACGCATCTCTGGTTCATCCGAGAGAGGTGCTCAGACCGGCCATAGTGGACGGAGCATCAGGAATTGTAATGGTTCACAATCACCCATCAGGTGATCCTGCACCAAGTGCTGATGATATCCGTATTACGAAGCAGCTTATTGAGGCTGGGCGGATCATAGACATCAAAATCCTTGACCACATAATAATCGGCAGAAACGAAGATTCAGGCAAAACAGCCTTCCTCAGCATGCGTGAGGATGGAATCTGTAAGTTCTAATAAGCGAAAGAGGAGGATGAGATGTACTCACCCAAAATAGAAGAAACACTGGTTCCGGTGCTGTATCATACAGCGAAGGATCGGGGCATTCCAATGACCAGACTGGTCTCAATTCTGATCGGGAAAGCCCTCTCCTCAGAAGCACTACCTATATCTGCGAATGTCGCTATGAGGGAATTCATAGCACGATCACAGACGCAAAACGCGACAAAATAGAAGGAGTAGGCGGAGCGAATAAAGCGGAGAATAATCAATAGAATAAATACATTAGCTTCAATTCCGAATCAGAATAAAGAAAGAGGCAGCGGACTCCATCTCTACATCATGGGGATGGAGCCGCCTTTCTCTCTTCTGAGAAAATGGAGAAAGCTCTCTACTCCACCATCTTCATTTCCATTGCCCAGCCGCTTCGGTCAGTTTCAACGTTCTTAAATTCTCTGTTAGCTTCAAGCTTGAATATTATGCGGTCTTTCCAAGGTTCGTCATCTTTGATCCTGCAATCCTTAATGATGCCACCAAAGAAGGAAGGTGATGCCTGAGATTCATGAAAGTAGATCTCAGCCCCTATAGCTTCTTTGGCTCGACCTGGTGTTAAACTCCAGTAGCCGCTTTCGTAAATATTCGATCCTTTCTCAACTGGAGATGGAGCAAGTTTTGCATCTTTCTGAATGAGGTGAATCGCTTTCATATCACTCCGCGGGATTGTTTAGCCGTCCCAGGAAAAGAATAGTGCCCGTTACGCGCTCAACGATCATGAATATGAACGGCCGATTTGCATTAAAAATGTATTCTCTAGGCATACCGAATGAGCCTGCATAGGCTGTTGCAGCATAAGCTGTGGTTCCTTTCTCATCTACCTCTATTCCAGCCTTATGAATGGCGGCAGCTATAAAAAGGAGAGAGTCGGGCCCATCCATAGCCGAAAAATCAGCCTTCTTTCCGTCAAAGGCGTCTTTCATACCCATGCTTTCAAGCTCTTCGATCAGCGGGATTGTAGTTTTTACCTTGAACCGGGGGAGATAAACTTTGACATCTTCAGCGCTCAACTTAGAGAGCCAGCCGTCAACATTCTTTGCCGTTAGAAGTGTCTCCACTTCAGATAAGGCAATGTCTTCTTTCGGCAATATGATCGCCATTCCCAACTTTCCGCCCCTAAACGGAAGATCTATAACCTGTACTTGTTTATCCTCCATGTACCTGAAGTCTTCCTGCTGATACATCATGGGAACTTTAATGGATTTATCTGGTGTAACATGAAACAGCATTGATCGCGTGTTGATTGTATGAAATCTGCTTTGCCACAATCCTTTCAGATAGATTGCATTAGCCAGAACCAAGCGGGTACCTTCATCAATCATATCCGGAGACATTAAGGACGGGATCTTATTCTTTGTCTTCTCTCTGACCCATTCGTTTACAGCGTCCGTTGCCTTGCCAGGGGCAGTGATATAGTCTACTTCCCGCATTGGGGCTCTGTACTGATTTTCCAAGACATTCAGAAACGGCTGTTGGAAAGGATGATCTTTCTGTCCCCAAATGCTGTTGGCAACATAGAGCGAATTACCCGACTTTCGGAATGAAGAGTTTAGCGCCAGCAGGACCTGCAGATATGCAGAATGATATTGCGCCTCCGGCTGATCTATGTGAAGGAGTTTCTTTATCTCAGTCTCGGTGTTTCCCTCAGCTCCCGCATACACCATAGCGGTTGCAAGCGAGATGCTTAATGGGGAGAAAACAATGTTTCCCTCCTGATCATTAATCTGCTTGTAGAAATCATAAGCAAACTCATCATTGCTCTTAACAAGACTCTTTACTTTTGGATCTATTGTCGAGCCTGCGAAAGTATAGGCGCAGATTAGAAACGTAAGAATCATACAAGCATACACACGAACTCTCATGTGTTTAGAATATGAATTCACAGCGGTTCTGTCAAGAAACGCAAAACCAGCATCCCAAAGCTTATAAAGCTAGAGTGCCTATCCGTTATATGCCGGATTTAAAGACCCACACAGCTATCAGTAAGCAAAGGACAGGAAAGAGCTACACGAAGCTTCATAAGTGGATTGACGAGCCCAGCAAATGCCTTGGCAGGGCTCACAGAATAGAGCGGCATAATCAATCATCAGACTATCAAAAGTATATAGAGAAGCTGTACGGGAAGAAAGGCGTCATCGAATGGCTCGTGCATATCGCACTGGACAACCTGGAGACGGCTAACAAACTAGCTGAATATATCTACCGAAAGCCCTACACCAGAATGGAAGTGGAATTTAAGAAGAGGCGGATTACGGATTGCGTGTTTAAGAAATAAGGCGAGAAAGTGTATCTTGGGTGCAGTTCAAATATAATTGATTGCGTTAGCTCGAGATGGCTGATTTAAGCGCAAGAATATCTAGCGCTAGTTCATCCATGAATCGGACGTTTGTATAGTGGTCAAGAAACTCTTTAATCGATGTTTGGTATTCTTGGTCTGTGGATTGCTCTTGGCTTATGATCTCTGACGAGATCTCCCGCATTGTCATAGATATGGCTGATAGTTGATCTAAGTCAGGAAAGACTAATCTGTCTTCTGTAGAGAATTCATTGTGAACCATGAATTTGTTTCTGGCAGTTGCAACTTGCTCCCGGAATACAGTGTATTCTCCGGCGTTCATGCTAACTGCATTTTGCAGTCGCAACTTCACATCATCTCTTTTAATACACGTGACAACAGCATCGGCAAACATTTTGGAGTAATGGGTTGGCTCTGCCCATCCTCCGAACACCTGACACCAGTGAATAACACACATTTCTCCAAAACAGTTCTGAGTGAAAGACCAGTGGTTCCCCTCTAATCCTGTTATCGCGTCAAATGACTGTGCTGCCCGCACGCATCGCCTACAGGCAATGTCGATGTTCCAGATAAGCTCTAATTGTTCTCGGCTCAGCATGAATAACTTTACCTTTGTCAATCGGTTGGAATAGGGATATCCACTCGCAACGGCCGCCCAGTGTGATCGTATACCCGTAGAATGATATTGGTGCCTTCTTTCTGAATCGTAAAATCACCTGGCGTATCTGACGCTTGCAGTTTGTCTCCAGATATGGGGTTCAGCGCTTCCGTAACACGGTCTTTATTCTCAGATTTATGCCGTTGAAGAGATGCGTTTTGGATGATGAACTCTGATATTTCTGAGGTCGATTTCTTTAGCAGCTCGGGGTTCTCGGTCATCAGCATGGTGATCAGGGCGAATTGCTGGCGGTTATGATGATAGCTTCGGATTTTGCGAGAGACTTTTATCTCAGCAGGCGGTAACTTGGGAACAGTGATATAAAACACGAAAGCCATAACGCCTGCAATACATGTCAGCGGGAAGAAAACACGACCGAAATACCATGGGAACTTCTCTTGCTGACTCAATTTCTTGTGACAGGCAATCATTGACACAAAGAAGAACGCGCCCAGTGCGCAGATGAACAGAATCCATGCAGACGTGACGGCTCCCTGTTGGGTGTAAAGATGGTGCTGATAAGCTTTGAAAGGAACCCAGTCGAAAACGATATCGGCGATCATCTTCTCTGCATCTACATTGCCCGTGAATTTTGTAAGGACAGCATTGTTCCACATCAGCGCAGCCACCCCAGGATGCCCGATCTCTGTCTTTGTTGCTGTGCCGGAACATGTCTCGCCTGATTCGTGGTCATCATACTTGCCTTGGATTGATTCGATTTTGGTGAACTTATCGCAGAATTCCACTTTGAGGAGTTCTGTTGAGGCCTTGTCTTTTCCAACAACATATATCTCAAAGGCCGTGGAACCGCCAGCAATGGACGTCAACTTCAACGGATAAACAGGTTGCTGAGATTTGAAATCCAGTCGAACCGGGTGAGGCGAATTGACACCGCGATCCTCACGCGTCAATTTTATAGCGGCAAAAACCCAATTCTGCTTAATGTAGTCAGCGACAATTGCGCTGGCTTCTGCCGGCATAGAGGTGAATCCATTGTCGGTCAGCCACGCATTGAGGTCATCCGCCGTCTTTGATCGCAAAACTGCAATCTCGTAGGCTCCGACCTTTGCCGTCTTTTCGACTGAAACAGTGCCTAAACTCGACGGAGATCCGCCGCGCGCAGTTCCGAAAGCTGGCAGCATCATTCCGGCAAGGAGCCCAAAGAGCAGAAGTAGAAGAAGCAATTCTCCAAACCGGTGTCGTTTGAAAAGGATTGTGGCCAGGAGCAGATTCGCTATGAAGGACAGGAAAATTGCTGCACCCAGCTTTGACGTTAGATCATGGGTGATTCGAGGTTGAATGCAGAAATTCAAAGTCTTCAACATGCCGGGGGATGTCTTTTCCATCCTGTCAGGAACCGATGGCAGAGGAATGATCCATCCAAGTGCCTGTGCTTCAGAGTTCAGAGCAGATGATATGACCAGCGTCTCAACTCCATCCTGCCAGGATAGAATAACTCTTTGAGACGGAATCGAGGGGATTTTTCGTACTGCGCTTTCTGGAAAGTAGCAACCATCGGCATGTGCGGTATCAGCAGCACATAATAGTAGCGATGCAACCATCAAGAGGGCGGCGAACATGACAGGCCGCACTATCATTGTCACTTGCTTTTGCATGCATTGAATATAATTGGGTAAATTCAAGAAAGCAATGTGAATCAAGATGCTATGTGTCGATTCTCGCACCTTAAAGCCAGCCTATACAGACTATAAAGCCTTTTAGGCTTTGGCTCCCTCTTCAAGAAGACTATAGAATAAAAGTTTTGGCATTTCTGCTAAAGCAGTTCTATCTACGATCAGTGCACCATCTTTTTCATGAATAAAACCGTCCAGCCACTCATCGGCGAGGATTTCGATGCCAGCATTAGCATACTCTTCGACACTGCGCATGACATCTGTATCGTCCCTTATTGATGAGAAGTCCATTTCGGAGTCTTGCAGAACCATGGAATAATAAGTGCACCACTCATCAGGCTTAATTGTTCTCGACCAGAATTTGTCAGTCGACTTTTCGATCTGCGTTCGTTTGCCACGTTTGTAGGCAATACAGGCAGCTATGAAAAATAGCTCATGAGAGTCGGTCACAAGTACACCCTTCATGTCGTTGTAAAACTCAGAGTGTTTAGCCGATGTTCTAACGCGGATGTTGCCGTCCATAATCATAGAAGGTCCTCCTCGCTTTCATGTAAAATGCCGCTAACATCCTTTACTTCACGGTTCTCAACCTGTGTGTCTCCATTATCGTCAGAAATCAGAAGGTAGAAACTACCAAGACGACCATGCTGAGTGAACAGCTTACCTTCCTGTTTGCGTAATTCTGTGTCGGTTGTCAGTAGGATCCACTGAGCGCACAGGTCAGGAAGGTGATGGATAAGATTTTTTCGATGTTCAAATGACAACCGTGCAAATGGAGTATCCATAAACAGTGGCTTTTCAAGCAAGCTGCCCCCCGAAGCAGTCTTTGCAAGAGCGGCGATGAACGAGATAGACATAAGCTGTCTCTGGCCAGCTGATATATTTGCCAAGAATGGATTGCCCCAACGATCGGAGATCTGAAGAGAATAATCGTTATTTACGATTACCCCTGAAAAGAGGTGCTTGCTGTCTGAATCCAGAAACTTGGCAAGAGTGTCAGAAGCATCCTTGCTAATCGCTTTCCTAGCATCATTTGTGAAGTCATCATACACTTCGCGAAGAGCGTCAAGAGTTTCTGCCGCTAGTTCTGAACGTTGAGCTAGCTCTGAGCGCAATCCCTCTTCTCGCTCAAGCGCTTTATTCTGTTCGTAAAGTTTCTTGCGCTCTGCTTCAAGTTCGTTGCATTTGCCTATGCACAGCTGTTTCTTGGCTTCCATATCTATTAGCGATTTTTTGATGTTCTTGCGCATGACGCTGAGATCAGCAGAATCACTTCGCACACCAGTTCCTATCGCATCCGTGGTGGCTGCTAGCTCGCGGCGGAGTCTATCAATGTCCTGAGCCGTCTTCGCGTGCCGTTGGAGGAGACCTTCAGCGTCCCTAGATATGCTATCTCGCTTGCTAACTATGCCACCTAAATAGCGCCAGATATCCAGCATGTCATCTTGCATATCTGGGTCACCGGATTTCTCCAGCCAGTCTTTGATGGCGTCGTATTCAGATGTTCCTTGAATAATATCCTTTCCACAAATACATCTTTTCTCTTCCAAAATCTTTTCGATAAGGCTACGGCGTAGCTCATCTGGGATCTGACCCTTCTTCTTTTTTGCATCAATATGCTCGAATGTGTCGTCAATGCAGCTTGTAACAAGAAGAACAGCGCATGATGCGCTCCGTTCACGAATTTCCGAACGTATACCTACGAGCGAATCTTCATTATCCTCTAAAAGATCATTCAGCTTCTTTTCTTTTTCAAGCAAGTCCGCAATCTCGTCGTAACCTTCAAGCTTTCTATCAATATCGTGTAACTCATCGGTGGCAAGGGCTATTTCGTCTTCTAGCCGTGGCAGCGCATCTTTTGCTAATACAAGCTCATCATCGACAGTGCTAAGCCTGTGCAATACTTTTTTGTGCTCCCCCGTCGCCTTTCCTGCGAGTTCGTTAAAGAGATTTGAGCGGAGCTTCGAAACGGCTTTCATTGCAATCTCTAATGCATCAATGTTGAGGAGATTGCGAACACCCTTAGACACCTCACGACGTTGTTGCTCTGTGGCCCTTGTCAAACGTTCCATTTTCTCGCCATCGAACAGGAAATATTCACGCACCCGCTTGTCCAACACTGAAGACACAGTAAGAGCTATCTCTTTGGGGTCAGTTTGTATTGTCGTATTCCCGTCCGGTAACTGCAATGCCAATCGTACAACATCTGGTTCCTCTATAATACTTTCATTATCAAGCAATCCACGGATACTCCGATATAGTGTGTAACCGATATCATCATGATCAAAAGAGAGCTCTACAGACGTGTCAACAGGACCATCAGTTTCATTGAGTGCAGCGGTGTTGACAAGCTGTATTTCGTCTCTGGCAGTATCTCCATCTTGAGATAGCACACGATCACCATAGAGGCAAAACATGATAGCACGAAAGATACCAGTTTTGCCGCGACCATTCTCGCCATAGATGATAGTTACGTTGGCCTTCCCGTGCGCAAAATCGATGGCTTGAGTGCCCCTGAATTGACGAAAATTGGTAAGGGTTAAGCGCTTCAGTATCATTCTGCGCCATTCCTGTCACGCACAAGACGCCTGACTGTATTTTCGAGCTTTTCAGCTACTGACTGTTCTGGTAGATGAGTCGATAGTTGTAAGGCTTCTAATGCAAGACTGGCGACATCATCAGGGTAGTGCTTAAGTCGTTCCGCAATTACTTCGCTGTTTGCCTTAGTCATTGTTTCACCCAGCTCCCTTAGCATTCCTCTCTGAAAGAAGATCATGGTATATATCCCAGGGTTTCTTTTCAAGTAAAGAAATCATTTCGTACTGATCCAGGAGTGGCCGGACAACAGATCTAGCTTCGTAGCAATTAAGCGCCGCTGACGAGAACTCAGCAAAACGCGGCATCTCGCGGCGAAGAAGACCTCTGTCGACATCTCGCGGGCTAGCCTCGGTGCTGTCGTTAGGCAGAACTATGAAGTCGCGCAAGAAAGCTTTTGTCTTCCCTTTAGACTTACGGAGCACTCGTCCGCGCCTCTGAACAAATTCACGTGGATTAGTTGTACTGGCGAGGAAGAATGCGTGTTGTGTAGACGGGACGTCTACTCCCTCATCCAAGCATTTGATAGCAACTAGCACTTGAATGTCGCCGGCAGCAAACTGATTGAGGACTTTGTGTCGCTCTTTCAAGTTAACAGTATGAACAAATTCACGGCAACGCAGGCCAAGTTCTGCCAAAGCCTTGAGTACCGGCTTATGGTTCCCCGGGGCGCAGTATACCAGCGTATTTCTAAGTTCATCGCCAGTATCTGCATATGCTTCAAGTAATTTTTGAATTTCGGAAATTAGTGCCGGAAGTTTCTGGCTTGCTTTCGCTACTATCAGTGCGCGCTCGCGAAGTATTCTTTCCACTTGTGATCGTGTTTTCTTGTCTTTCTCTTTGTTTGATAATAAAATTTGCATGCGATGAGTCAACTGCTCATACTCCTCATTCTCTTCGGGATCAAGCCTAATGGGAATAGGGTAATACTCATACGGCACTAAAAACTTTCCTATAGCCTCCTCCAAAGAGAAACTGTAACATACACCTTTGAAATATTGGAAAAGACTCGCTGTTCCATCCTCATCAAACCAACGTTTCGGGGTGGCCGAGAGCCCAAGGCGCTTGCCTGCCTCGGGGAATAGTGCTCGTTTCAAGTGGTGGGCGCCTAAGCCGTGAGCTTCATCAGCTATAAGCATGGTAGAATCGGTAGGAAGCTTTTGTACGATCTTGAGGAACGGACTTAATGACGCTGTAGCGTGAACCCCGATTAGACATATGTTTGATGTTGATCCCATACAATAGTCTTGAATCATTGAGGTCGCCTTAACTTTCCATCCAGCATGTTCGCCGCTACACGAAACAGGTATAAATCCGAAAGTTTTGCAGTGTTCTTCCCATTGCTCCACGAGATGCAAGTAAGGCACCAGTATAACCAGTGCCAATCGTCCCGCTTGTTCATACTCAGCGGCAGCGGCTGCAAGCGACGTAAAAGTTTTACCCGTTCCTGTGGCCATGTCGAGAATACCTGTTTTGCCTGCGTTAACCCATGCAGTGATAGCTTTGTCCTGATATGGATATAGTTCAAACGGTGCGTGCGGACCTTTGTTGCTTATGGTAAAGTCAATAAGTTCTACACTCTTTCCAAGTGAATATGGTCTATCGGGTGAAGTTCTAAGTGATATTAAGCCCTGTCTGCTTGCCTCTGGTATCTCATAAACCTTAAACTGGCTGTTGCTGTTTTCCCACAAAGCACGCAAGCGTTCTTCATGTTGTTTGACGTAAGGCTCATGACCGTCCTTCCATGAACAGAAAACTGAGAAAGCTTCGCCATTAAGAGTTCCTTTTACACTGTCGTTAAACGATCCATGGATGGCGACCTTATCTCCGTTGTCATCAGTAAACACTCCGACCTTATCGTGGTAGTCTCCACGGGACCTCGTATCACGCGGCAGAGCAAATCGGAACTCAAGTAATCCATCAGAGACAAGCCATGCAAGACAATTGCGGGTGTCGCTTTCGAGCGATTCAGCTAAATCTTCAATATTCTTTTCCAGTATAGTTCGGATAATGTTGTCTTCCTTGGCTCGTGCACCAAGCTCCATTGCCTCCCAATCACGTTTGTCAAGAATAGGAGAAACCACAAATTTAGCTTTTCCGCCGTTTTCAATAATGCCCATAATGCCTTGTGCGGCTACTCGCAACCATCCGGACGAGAAGTATCCAACACCGCGCATATAGGCCGTCGACTCCGCAAGTAGCGGGGCCATCAGGTCGTCTACCAAGTGGTGATCTGCGCTATCATAGACTGTCGATAAATTTAGATCTTTAAACATTGCTACAAACCTTTCAGAAAGACTTCTTGATTGCGGATTTCTATTTTCTCTCCACTGATCATGGCAGGAGTCAGGTTCTTCTTGATTACTCCTAACTGAATTAACATCTTGGTGAATTCCCCTAAGTTAGCCGCTCCACCATAATCACTGCGCAGTATACATTCGAGCAAATCGTCAATTGTTTTAATATTATTACCATTTTCCTGAGGTACGTATACGTCTTTGTTGTTTCCGATTATAGATACTACGCTACTTTTGGACAGCAAATCCACGAGCAATGTTTTTGTCCACGTCACATCACCCTTAAGTATAGGCAAATCGTCTTCGTGGTTTTCAAGAATGAGAGATATCCTTGAGATTAATGCGCCTTGCTTACTATCGGATGAGTTCACGCGCAATGCTAGGTCGTCAAGATTACGCTGTTTCTCTTTGTTCCAGCCGATGGTGTCCAGGTGGATTAATGCGTGCTGAAGATAACGCACCACGTCTTCAGTGAAATAATAAACATAAAGAGTTCTTTGCCTGTCAAAAGCCCGTTCTTTCACAAAGTGATCATCAAGTTCCGCAAAAGAACATGGCCGAGATTGCTCCTTAATATAAGTCGTGACTTGCGATACCATTGATTCGGTCAAAAGAAAGCTTTCGTCCGCTTGTCGAATAATTCGAGGGTATTTAGGGAACGCTAAGTGTGAATGAGGCAACTGAGAAAGCACCGAATACAACATCTGTGGTGACTCTATCTTTGCTAGCCTGCACGCTATTGCTTTATCTTGAAACATTTTTGGAGCCATAGCCTGCTGTTTTCCGTCAGTTAATGTAAGTGCGTAGCGGAACATTTCACGTACATGTTCAGAATCAAGAGCGAAGTTTTGCACATGCAGGAATCCGCCCCCTTTTGTGCGGATAACATTTGACATTTGGGCTCTCGCTTGAGTCCATTGGAAATCTTTCATGTGCATTTTATCCAAGGCTAACTCTTTAAGCTCATGATGAGAAACGATACGTTCGGCAGCTAGTGTCCACTCTTCCAAAGCTATCGTAAGAGGAATGGTCGCCGGACCATCCTCTGCGCGAGATATGCGAGGGGCACGTGGAAATACCAGGGACTGATTCTGATTCATTTTCAGACAGCTATGCAGGCAGTAGACGTTTGGTAGGCCAGCCTCTCTGCACTCATCTTCAAATTGGACGAATGCACCTTCAGCGGAAATGAACGGAACATCCTGAGCCAATTCGTGAAGAATCCAATCTTCAACTGTGGCAATAAGTTTGGCTGGGGCGTGAATATGGGTGCGATGAATAAAAGTCCCTCTACCCCAAAGAACAGCGTCATCTGACGCTGCCAGTGGGGCCGTGACGGCATGCTCGTTCACTTCTTCATTCGGCCGTAATGTTTGCACTTGCTTGTGAATTGAAGAAAAATGCATGGGCATGGCAGCTCTCTTAAGGATGATCATCGCAACGGCACTAATGGATCCGTTTTCTAGGCGCAATTCATCGTGAGAAAAGACATCTTCGCCTTGGACAGACCAGGAATGTGACAGGTCATGATTGGTGCCGATTAGATATGCGAGTAAGTTTGGAGAGATGCCACGTGCTTGTGATGGACAGCCGCGTGCACACCCATCGCTAACAAGAAGGCAAAGAGATGAAAGAGGAATCTTGTCAGCATGTTCAAGAGATTCTTTTAAAAAAGAAATAAGCACGTCGCAGTTGAGGCATGGATACTCACTTCTGCATACATGCCTCGCATTTGTAATCACTATACCTGGCATTAGGGCAAGAAACTCTCGCAAAGCAACATTGCTCGGAGGGTCGCACCAGTGATAGTGCTCGGACACATGCTGAGACAGATGTGATATGCTGACAAACCCCTCGCTCTCATCTAGAATCTCAAGGATGCTGTCCCAAAAAGGCTGGTAAAGCCTGATCTCGGAGCTGATCTTTTCCATGGCGGGGCTCAATATTTGCCTTACCCGTTCGCGAGTGAGGCCAAATAGTTGCCCCATAGATTCTAGTGTTGGACGGACCTCTATGGCGGGCGAAAGATATGCTGCAACCATCTGTGAATTCCTGCCTTTCCCCATGATCGCATATACAACCGATGACGTCATTGACTCGAATGAAGAAAGGTCTAATTTAAAATCTTTGTGAATGTCGCCCCCTGAATCCAGATATTCACGTACTGTAGTGCGTATATTGTCGAGCGAATTCTTGCCGAAATTCTTATGTTTCATCCACTCTGAAGGAATCCCCAAGAGAGCCTGCTTCATAGTTTTAACACCTAGCTCGTCCAGTGCATTTATAGAGCGCACATTCAGTTCGAGCACATCCACGGGACATTCTGGGTGGTATGACGAATGCAATTCGGAAACAGTGAGTCGTTGATCTGCGCTCCCCGAATAAAGAGGATAACGCATCAGAGCGGTCTCTGAGTATGGGGCTGCTTCCCACTTCTCTGCCTCTGGCATTGCCTCTTTCTTTATTATGGCGGAGATAATCCGCTGAATGTCGCAGAGTTGATTTATCGTAATATTTCCGAAGCCTTTCGCATGCTTAGTAGCAGTCTCAATGTCTGCCCTGAGCAAATCCCGAACCGTATTTACTCCTATTCTTGATAGGAATCTAGATTGCTTGGTGGTCAACAAGAATCGTTCGATAGGATCTTCTGCATATACTGCAGGGAGTTCCTCTGATGCCAATCTTCGTTTTACAGCATCTTGGGTGGTGGCTATAAAAAGGCGAGTTGATTTGCCAGCATCTGAAGCGAATAGAAGTTTCCCAAGATCCATCAGTGCAAATTGCCCTATTGTAGATATACCTAAAGACGCAATAGTATTGGCCGCTCGTCCATCCAAAGGCAGGCGTGACACGGGGTCACCTGGCAGAAGCGTCATGCATTCAATAATGGTGATCTTTTGCATTATTCAGCGACACCTTTGTTTTTTAGATAGGGGTTTAACACATCATGAAGTACTTTTTCGGGGGATGAACCCAGCGCGTTCATGAGAATAAGTTGGCGAGATATCTCAGTGATTAATTGTTTATGGTCTATGCCGTGAAGGCGGCGACCATCAATCTCGTCGGATAGATAACGAGGAGAGACAAGCGTGTCGTGTAATTTATTCTTGCACTTTTCGAGGCGTCGCACGGCATCATGGTCGTTACCGGGGTTAATTAATGCCTCCTCTGCGGCTTCGATCTCACTTGTGAGCTGCTGTGTATAGGTTTGGAAATGGTTCTTATCGACAAAGAAAGAGAGGTCTCGTAAAGAAGTCTCCACTCCTGCTAACTTTCGCTCTGCGGTGAGTATACGGCGTTTTTCCTGCGCGGTGTTCGCGCATAGTTTGCGCAAGTGCATGCCGAGCAGACTCGCATGCTCAACAAAGTTTTCATAGCGGTGGCAGAGCTTGAAGCCATCGCGCCTTGCGTTAGGAAGAATGGATGGTGAAATATGCACCTCGCCTACATGCCAGTATGCAAAGCGTTTCTCGGAAAAAAACTGCGAAAATAACGACTCGTCACCAATCTCGATGTTGCCCTGCCGCATGCGAATTCCTCGAATATTGAGGTCGGCAGGAATGCTGCCGTTGACGTTGGTCATTGCGTACCATCCGCGTGCGATTGAACGATCATCATCATCGCAAAACTCGAAAAGAGCAATTGAGTCTATGTGACAGGAGGTCTCTTTCGATATTGGAAATGATTTCTTGTACGGCTTAGTTATGGGCTTTCCGTTTAGGCTAATGTTATACGTTCTGAATCCTGCTATGTGAGATAAATGATTTTCTATTTCAGCTGCAAAGGGAAACAGTTCGTAGTCATAAGAAGTAGGCGCAGCTTGCGAAAGGTATCTGGTGACAGCGTGAACGCTCATAAGATCATCGCAATGAAATCTGCGTATACCACGTAATGTAACCTTGAAGAAATTAGTTGGGGTGTCAGGGGTTGCCTTTATCATACGTGTATCTGTACAGCGAGAAATTAGATACGAGAGGTCAAAGCTGCCGCCTTGATCAGCATAGAAAGCTACCTTCTTTGCATCCCACACGACACGTGTAACCATTTCTGATGATCGGCTTCTAGTCTCGAATGTTATTTCGTCGCAATAACCAAGACCGCCCAGGCGCCCTATACCTCTGAAACCCCTCGCCTCAAACGAAGACTTTGTGCTGGCAGCCATACTACACAGTACGGCCTCAGCGTTTTGATTACTGATGCCGCACCCATTATCTTCAATAATGATTGTACGCGTGGCTGGATCAATAACCACATTAATACTGCCGGCCTCGTCAGGCTCAGGTAAGGTTGAATCTATAGCGTCTGCTGAATTTTGTATGTACTCACGAAGAATCATCAATGGGTCGTCGTACATGCCTGATGTGACAACCTCAACGATTTGCCTTCCGAGCTTTGCTTTCGAAAAGGGTATCGTTACTTCTTCGCTACATAAAGTTTCAGCCATTTTTTCATTTCCTGATCTTTGCACTCTTTAATGCTTGCACGTACAGAATCCACTCGGTTAGGCGTTACTGCGTCATGAAAGAAGGAAAACGTACTGTTTTGAGAGCGTAACAACCTCCTGATGTAACTCCTAAACTCCTCGACTCTGCCTGAGCCAGGCTTGCGCTGAGGTTCGTGTGCATAAACTCGTCTCTCGTGCTTGTTCCGATTACGCAATAATTCCTCTGGCATATAAAGGTTGGCAAGAAACTCGCTCCAATCTTTTCCTATTGTACGGCGAGCTAGTGTTGGCGTTGGCGAAATTGCTCCATGTGCAGCGCCCTTCATAACTTCAATGTTGCGTATAAACAGGGGCGTCCAGCATGGATTGCTACGCCAGTCGGTAGCAGATGTTTCAGTTGGGTTGTGAAGGTCACGCTTTCTGTTTTCCTGACCTGCTGCTCCTGCCCGAATCGGCGCAAATCTCATCGGATAGCTGTATATTTTTCCTGAAAGTCTACGTTCGCACTTATTGTTAGATACCCATTCTTCGTTGAAAGCAATGTTGATACACATTCTTTCAAAGAGATCTTTAGGTGTATCCTTGAAGTTGTAGAGCATATAATTCGATATATCTTGAAACCCGTACTTAATAGCTAGGCGTACCGCTCCTTCATACTGTTTTTTCTCAGCCAAGCGATCAAACGCAATGCGCAAAGGCTTAATATTAAGTTGCGAAAGAAGCTCCATAGTTTGGCTATTAAAGAATGAAGCATCTACTCCCTGATTGAAATCAATAATGCGTTGCCTGGGCGGCTGTGAATTGGTTTTGCAGCCTTTTCCATACCCTAGGGCCAAAAGGTCCTCCACAATATCTGCCAATTTAGGTGAGGCTAAGACGTTATTATCCATAAGCTTAAGTTTAGCTTTATCGCCGTGCTTCTTCCGTAACTTTTTTATCATCGGCTTGATGTCTATATAAGCGCTAAATTGCGATTCGATTTCGGGAACTCCACACCATGCGCATTTATTAATACAACCCCTTGTTGTATAAGCGTAATATGTATCGTTAATTGCATATAGAGAAGGATCAAGCAGATCGTAGTCAGGCGGCAAACGATCAATATTCACTTTGCCTGGAAGCCCTAAATGCTTAGGTGTTGTGAGAACACCTGTAACCGGGTATATGGTACAAGCCTCGGCTAGGTCGTCAGGCATGAGCGATGCCATAATTCCGCCGACATAGATACGGGCGAGTGTTCCCCCCACGGCCTTCTTGTAAAAATTGATTGTCTTGGCAATCTTATTGAAATGAAACGTAAACAGTGTTGTGATGTAAACACGATCCCACAACAAATTAGGATCGAACTCGTCCCCCGAAGGCATTACGCTGGCATCACATCCAGTTACGAACTTCACTTCATCGCCGCGTTTCTTGTGAAACTCTGATAATTTCATTAACCCGAGAGGTGGATACCAGAGAGTGTCATCTCTCGCTTTAAGCGAAATACGTTCGCCGTCCTCACGAATTTTCTCCGTCATTCGCGGGGTTCCTCGTCGGTATTCTGGTTCTACTAGCAAAATTCTCATTTCCGTTTTCCTGTCGGCGCATTCCGAGATCGAACCCAGTCGTCAATCTCGCTCGCCTTGAACTTCCAGAGGCGGCCGATCTTGTGCCCTGGCATGCTTTTATGCTGTAACCACCTGTGAATAGTGTCACGTGATACGCCGAGATGTCTCGCTATATCTTCAAGTGAGCACCATGGCTCTGGTTCGTTTGACATTATGCACCTCCTGCCCAATGGGGCGGTATTATGCGGTATAATAAGTAACAATGCATATAATGACTATCATTATCAGGATGGGCAGTCAATTAATAGTAAGCGTCCGGTGAACCCCCTGTTTACTGCTGTAGAAATAGCATGCTAGATTACAGGCATGAATACGAATGAACGCAGGACGAACGGCCGGGGTCATACAAGATGGAGCGAAGATGACCGTAATCAACTTCTGGAAGAATACTCAAAGAGCGGGCAAACGAAGAAGGCCTTCTGCGCTGAGCGTGGAATACACATAACGACGTTTTACGGCTGGGCGAAGCGAGCGAAACAGAAGCGCAAAAAGATCAATATCTCGCCCCAGAAGTTCAAAGAGGTTAGCGTGCCCATTAATACGGGGCATGCCGTTGAGATCATCCTGCCAGGCGGAGCTCGTGTGTGCCTAACGGGCAACGGCAATCAGGCGGAGCTTGCAAAGCTGATCCGGGGTATCGCGGCATGCTGAGCTTTACGGGGAACTTAAAGGTGTACGTAGCGACTGAGCCTGCGGACATGCGCAAGAGTTTTAACGGGCTGTACGCGCTGACGATCAATGTCCTAAAAGAGAAGCCCGAGAGTGGCGCGCTCTTCGTGTTTACGAACAAGCGGCGCAACAGGGTGAAGATACTCAACTTCGACGGAACCGGGCTTTGGGTGATGACAAAGCGTCTCGAGAAGGGAACGTTTTCCTGGCCGCAAGGCATAGGCAATGAAGACGGAAAGCTGTCGTTAAGTCCAGAAGCACTTGCCTTGTTGCTGGATGGAGTTGATATGAAAAGCGGAAAGTTCCGACCATGGTATCAGCGGTAATTATTTTGTTTTTTTACGTTGTATCTATGGTTGTTTTTTCTGTTTTGCGCTATACTTATATATGTCACACGACAAAGAAATATCAGCCGAATCTTTTGCGGAATTAGCGGCGACAAACGAGTCTCTGCGATCTGAAAACAAGCTCCTGCATCAGAAGGTAAATGCTCTGCTGTCACGCCTCTTCGGGCGCAAGAGCGAAAAGATGGATCTGAATCAACTGCAGCTTTTGATGGGACTTGCCGATATAGAGAACGCGGCTAACAAAGACGATGATCCGCCACCATCTACGCCATCACCTGGCAGGAAAAAGCGTCGTGAAAACAAGCCACGCATCCCTGAGAACCTGCCGACAGAAGACATCCATCTTGATCCGGACGAGGTAACGGAATCACCGAAGGATTATAAGCGCATAGGCGAAGAGATTACCCAGGAACTGGACGTTATCCCGCCGCAATACTTTCGTCGCAGATATATCCGCGGCAAATATGTTAGAAAAGATGACAAAGACACAGCTCCAATCATAGCGCCTCTTCCCGAGAGACTTATAGAGGGCGGATACGCCTCACCCGGCATAGTCACTGATATCGTCATAAAGAAATACGTTGATCACCTGCCGCTTTACCGTCAGGAACAGATATTAAAGAATCGTTTCGGGATAGGTTTAAGCCGCAAGACCATGAACGACTGGATGAGGGTTACCTCAGACTGGTTAAGCCCGATATATCGCGGGATTAAGAAGAATTTACAGCAGAGCGAATATCTGCAGGTGGACGAAACGCCGATAAAGTACTGCAATAAAGATGGACCACCGGGAGGTAAAAAGGGTTACTTCTGGGTGTATCATGATCCACTACAGAAAGAAGTGTTATACGAATGGCATACCGGCAGAGCCGCGGCTTGCATGGATGATGTACTGAAAGACTTCAAGGGTACAGTGCAGTGTGATGGGTACGGAGCGTACACGAGTTATGCGAAGGGCAAGAAGGATATAGAGATCGCCTGTTGCTGGGCGCATGCGAGACGGAAGTTCCATGAAGCTAAGGACGAGACTCCTGGAGTTGCAGGGTGGTTCCTTAAGCAGATCCAGGCACTTTATAAGATAGAGGCAGATCTGCGTGAAGCGGATGCAAGCCCTGATGAGCGGAAAACTGCCCGCGAACGCGACAGCCGCTGGAGACTTAATCTACTGCGCAAGGCTTTGCGTTGCAAGATGGCGACATATCTGCCGAAGAGCCAGATGGGGAAAGCCATTCATTATACGCTTGCCCGTTGGGAGCAGTTAGAAAAATACTGCGGCGATGGCCGAATAGAGATCGACAACAATCTCGTTGAGAACACCATCCGGCCGACGGCCGTCGGGAAAAAGAACTGGCTCTTTATCGGGCATCCGAATGCCGGAGACAGAAGCGCAATCATTTACACCATTATCGAGAACTGCAAGAAGCTTGGAATCAACCCTCAGGAATATTTGCTGGACGTTCTAACGCGGCTGCCATCGATGAAAATTACGGAGGTTGATCAGCTGCTTCCGGCCGCCTGGCTTGAGGCGCGGCGCGAAAAAGTGGCCTGAGGCAACATAACTGGATGTTATCCGACCTTGTCGTTTTTCCTTAGCAATGTCGCATCTGCCCTAAGCCGGTCATCCTGCAACAACGCCCGCACCACAACATCTTGTGCCCCACCAGTGCGTCAATGCTCCCAATCCGGTCAATCGCATACCGTTTAAGCGCAGGTGGGGCGAAATCCCATGCTGGTCAAACAGCGCTGTCAAGGGGGTGGCTGAGCGGACGCTTACAATTAATAAGCTAGTTTTGCTAGATTCCGGAAAGCAAAGTACCTGTCGCTTATCACCAGAGGCATGACCTGAAGTCAAAAGATCCGATCGGATTTGTTGGGAAATGACATGAGACAGAGTGAAGCGCTAGCACTCTTCCTGTTTAGTTTGTTGCCCGTATTCTTACAGAGTCACGAACAGCGAGGTTTTGGTTAGCCCAACCAACGCGGTTAAGCATGCCTACAACCTCATTGTAAACAGGACGTTCTTCTTCTGGGTCTCTGATGGTTGCAATCAAAACGGCTGATTGATGTGATGGTGCCGTAGTTCGTCTTGCCTGTGTCTCCAATGTGATTCTCCATGCATCACGAGAGTCGATACTAGTCATTTTCTTTCTGTACACCTTTACTGGAGACCACTTGAATCCATGTTCAATCTGATTCTTTTCAAACATATCTCGGTAATCTTTTGGGTATGGAATAATGCGTCGGTCATACTTGTCTTCCTTGCCATCCTTTATGTAGCATACCCCTAAAGATGCATTGATGTTGACTTGACTGTAGGAAGCCCCTTCGTATGGATCCAAAGGGGGATCGTAGACGAGGGTCATTACGACCTCTCCAAATGCTTTGCCGTTATTATGCAGGCAAGGTGGGATCGGGAAGTACGTCTTGTGAAACTTCCTGTTCGTAAATGGGAGATTGAGGTCAAATACCAATGTTGCCTCCCAAGGGTTGCAACGAAGCATGTCGGCAACAGCGGGGGGTTTACCGAATCCAGTATACGGAAGATCATCCTTAGTGATCTCGGGCGAGTTGAGAACCGCAGAGTGAATGATAAAAGCCTTAATGAGGTTTCTCGATGGTGGCTGTTCCAGTGAAGCTGCAAGTTCTGCCGCGGTCACGGCTACAAGTGGCGCAGCAAAGCTCGTTCCTACTGTTTCCGCAATATTATTTTGTGCATCGACAGAAAGTATACCCATCTGGTTATAGTGAAGATTTCGATTTGCGTTGCCGCCAAAATGGCAAACATCAGGTTTGGGTACATATGCTGCACCTGGGCCTTTGCGAGAGAATGGTGAAGGCTCACCTATCTTCGCGCAAGCATCAGGCTGATGAATGTGAGCTATTGAGCCAACGGTAATAGCCCTCAATGAGTCAGCAGGCGCCAGGATTCTATCCTTATCTGCTAGGTCGGGACGTCGCCATGCGTGCGCGGGTGTGACATTGTAGTTGCCCGCACTATTAATCACGAGAACATTATAGTCGTCCTGTATAGCATCTAAAGCTATGCCAAAATCCGAGAATCCTTCATGTCGACAGAGATTACCTGAGTTCAAGGACATATTCCATATCGTCGCTTCAGGGTGATTGCTAAAAGCATGTCTAAGGGCTTCTAGTAGATCCTGTTCTTTGATCTGCCCGGAACCAGGGATGGCAACAACATCAATGATTTTTGCTTTACCGGTAGGGAATTCTGGATGGTCATGATTTAGCTTGCGGGAATTTGCAAGTAGTCCTGCAACAAGAGAACCATGTGTATTGTCTTGATCAATCGCAGGTACAAGTGTCTCGTCTCTTGTCTCAACCCATGCTTGGAGGTGCTCGTTATTGGGGTCGGTTCCTGAGTCGATTATGCCCACTAGAGGGTATTCTACGCCACTTTCAGGCGGGGGGAGGTCATCCTGCTGTAATGATGACACTGGGGATGCCTGTTCACTTATGGTGAATTCATCAAATACATCTAGACTTTGAGTGCCTATGAAATCAGCGAACTGATTTATCTGATCAACATGATCTTCGATGGGAATGCTAAATATATGCAAAGCTGGCCCGTAGTTGAGCATTGAGACCTCTTGCAGTCCAGACTCCTTCGATAACTCGTAGAGAGCTTGTGAAAGCAGTTTGTCTAGACCCTTTTCTCTATGGTTGAAAAGACGGAGCTTAAGTTCTTTGATGTGTTTCTTTCTTAAGTACGAGACCAGTGTTTCGATTGACCAGCCGCCGAGGGCCTCGTCTTGAGAGTATGGCTCTATAAATTGAATTTTCGCAACGTCCTGCTTGATTTTATCTCCTGTTTTCCCTGAGACGGCGTTGGTCAAGCGACGAAGAGTTTTGGGCTGTACGCTAACAAGAAGCTCTCCTATGTCTTCCGCTCCAATTATGGGGCATGTGTGTTTAGTGAAAAGCGAAGTTGGAAGGTGACTCTTTGCGACAGCTTCATCTTGCAGAACTACACGCGCTACTGCAGGCAAGTTTGACAGACTAAAGGCATTGTCAAAGTGAGAAGTTACACTTTCCAGCCCCGAAAGTATGTTGTCACGGGAGTCGTCGTAGTCATATAGCTCCAGAAAATCCTTCTTGTCTCCTCCTCCGCCTTGTGGTCGTCTGTAATCACCATCTTCAGGAAAGATTAATTTGATTGGCAGCAAGTCATTAGAGTCAGTCATTTTGTAACCTCCTGCTTAAGCCTGCGAGAAACCGTGGATGTCGATGTCTTAAACATCTCGGCGATTTTCTTGCCTGTAAAGACGTGCGGATTAAGAGATTGAACTGCTTGAAGGTTCTTTGGTGATGGATTTGCGAAATCAATATCTTGTTTTAATCGTGCTTCAGCTATTCGCCATACCAGACGGTCTTGGTCAACCGTCTCTTTCTTCCTAATGACAGCATCTCGTATGGCATCTTGGGAAATGGTGCGGAGGTCTGAGCCGGAAAGTGACTCTGATATTTCAGCTAGAAGCTCTTTGTTGAGTCCCTTCATGTAGTGACCCAAATAGAGGACAAGCAGTCGATCCCGTTCTTCGACCGAAGGGTGGTGCAGAGGAATCTTAAAGGTGAATCTTCGCCATATGGCTGGATCAAGAAGATGGTCGTGGTTAGTTGCTGCAATGAGAATAGTATGCGGATTCATATTATCAAGATTTTGAAGTAAGCTTACGACAACTCTTTTGAGTTCACCCAGCTCTTGCTGGTCATCCCTTAGTTTTGCAAACGCATCAAGCTCGTCCAAAAATAGAATACAATGTCGATGACCTACGTGCTCAAACAAAGTGCGAAGATTTTTGGACGTACTACCCAGATAAGATGATATCAATGTGTCCGCTCTTGCAATTACAAGGGGCATATTAAGGCGTCCTGCGATATATCTGGCCAATTGAGTTTTGCCAGTTCCTGGAGGGCCGTATGAAATAAGGGAGGGAGACAAGCCAACGCCGTGGGCCTCTAATTCGTCGGCATTTTTTACGAAAGAGATAAACTCCTCTATGCGATGAGATGTCGTAGAGTCTAAAATAACGGGAAACTCGTCCAAGCGGGGCGCTTCTTCATCTGCTAAGGCCAAGCGTGATTCAGAGTCAACAGGGAGCCGCGCATGAGCTCCAATAGCGCTTGATTCAATATTGGGCCCCGAATCGGCGAGAACAGAGTGTAATCGTTGCACGGCCTTCTTGTCGTCTTCACAAGAAAGCTTCTCTATCAATTGACTTAAATAAGCAGAAACGCGTGCAGCATCCCCTTTGATTCCCCACTCAGCGATCTTTGCGACCTCTTTCAAATGCTCCATTATGCGCTCCTCTTAATAGGTGTTGCCGTGCAATATAGTTCAAATATATGAGATTATTCTCTTGTGGTCAATATATTCTTGCAATTATTTCTCTATTCCTGCAATACTATCCCTATGGCACGGAAAAACATGCAATTATGGAGTATCTTGATAAACAGTCCTGAAGCCGAAGGTGGCGCTATAGAGCTGTTTCAGCTTGCTGCTGGATGGCAACGCATACAGCTCAAAAAGATAATCTTGAGCAAAGAGTCTGCGGATGATTCAGCAAGAGGCTCTGATGTAATTGAATTTTCAGAATGCGAGGACTGCAAAGATCTCTTGATGAGAATGACACGCATTGAAGACAAGCTGGATGAGCTTAACAGGGTGCAAACTCAATACGATCAACCTCCTGAATGGTATCGCAACAGCGAAGCTCGACTTCATGAGTCCATTGCGTCAGTAGCCTCTGCTTACGAGCGAATAAAAAACGAAAAGAATGCCGCATGCTCGGAAGCCGAGATGTTGCGTAAAAATGCATCAAGCATGGCAGAGGGGGTGGATACTTTTATCGCTGGACTTAAGGCTGAGATGAATAATGATGAATGGAGCCTATTTTTGGAGTTAATAGCGAAAAAGCAAGATGGCATTATGCAGAGATATCAATCGTACTCCGAGATAGGGTTAAAGTTTGGAATAACAAAGCAAGCCATAGAAAAGCGATTCAAGAAGCTGAGAACCAAACACCCTTCTGTAGCGGAGTATATAAAGACTGTTCGGAATCCGGATAAACCAAAGAATTTCTCAGAAATGTCACCATCCGATCGACGAGCTAATGGCATAGAAGAAAGCTACGGTCATAGCATGAAGTGATTAACTAATTCATGATGGTTGACGCAAGCGGTTGACGAGGTTGACGCCTCAACGCCCTGCAGTACAGGCGGTTGCTAACGCAGCCGCCTCTTTTTTTTGACTTCTCTGCAAATATGAAAGGACAACATGTTAACAACTAATTAAGAGGAGACAAAATGAAAAGAATTGAAACACTGCAGATTACTTCACGGAAATCGTCAATCAGCAAATGGCTATTGGTCTTAGTAGCGCTTGCTGCAATACTGATGACTCAAGGCTGCGTAACAGGCACCATTGCTCTCGACGCCAAAATATGCGCTCGTAAAACTTTTGGAGAAAGAGACGGTGACCATGACGCTAGCACTCAGGATATAGAACTAACCATTGAAGCCTCAATACCTATCGTGATTGAGGATGGCCGATAACCTCTTGTTTCTTCGGCGATTCTTGCTATTCTTGGATGCACAGAGTTCGCGCTCAATCACAAAGGATCTATTGATATGTCAAGTAGCAAGAACAGCGGTAATGCCGGGGAGCGACCAAAACCCAGCGGCAAACCTGAAGGAAGAGGAATGCAGGGGCCAACTGGACCGACTGGTCCAAACGGTCCGGCAGGACCAACGGGCCCTACGGGGACTACAGGTCCGACACCCTCGATTGGATCAAGCACTTTAGGGCATCAGAGCAGTGCTTCAAACTCGTCTGGTACATCTTATGGAGATGATATATCGCTAGACCCCAGCCGTCTTGATGAATTAACGCATGATGAGCTCGCCAAGGCGCAGCCCCATGTCGAACGAACGGGAAACCCAATTGCGGATATTTACCCGGAAGAAGCAACGGGTGATAACGATTCCCTGCAATATCACCATATCGCAGCAGCAATAGCTGAGCTTACACTCAATACAGAACTCAAACCTCCGTTTAACATTGGTATTCTAGGACCATATGGTAGCGGCAAAACTAAAATACTAAGACAAATTGACAACCAAATAAAGTCTGACGAAAGTGCCAAGAGTAGGATCAAGGGAATAGCGTGGTTTGACGTAGGCCGCCATCACGACAGTAAACACATATGGGCGGCTCTATTGTACTCACTCTTTCAGGCGTTCACTAAAGAGTACGGGTGGCGAGCACCATTTAAGTATGCTATGGCAAGACCAAAATGGCGAAACTGGACGGACGGCATAATATTCACAGTCGCGACTATAGCATCAGTCGCGGCAATTCTATGGGTCTTTCGAACTGTGCCTGAGAAATTTGAACTTATTAGAGTTGCCATTAGTCTTCTACCTCTATATCTCTGCTGGCGCAATATAAGGAAGATATGGCGGCATCCTGTAGTTGTTGACACTCTTCATCAATTTATTTCATTTGACGCTGTCCCTCATATTATCAAAGACCGAATCAAACTTGAAAACAGGGTGGCGAATCTCTTCAAGGCTTGGGCGCCGGATGATGGGCGAATCTTGCTGTTCGTAGATAATATTGACCGATGTGCACGCGCGCAGGTAATACCTATAGTCGATGAACTTTATGCTCTGATGACTGCGGAAGGTGTTAAAGACAAGCTCATTGCCGTGGTTGCTGTGGACGACATATTGCTTCGCAACATACTAACGGAGAGGGCTGGCGGTTGCTCAGAGGAACCGATAGATTATCTTGAAAAACTATTTGCGCTCTCAATACGTCTACCGCCAATTGGAGCCAGCGAAGCTTGTGGCATTGCTCGTGATATAATTAGTTACACCGGTCACGATATAGAAAGCAAAGGGCCTGAATACCTGCGTCACGGCAAGGGTCCTGCATTATCTGACTCAGGCCTATCAGATGAAGAAAAGAGCATGATTTACACTAATATCCTCAATCTATGCCGTAATACAGGTGGCCTTACTCCAAGGAAGACCATTCGATATATCTTTGCGTATCGTTTTTTGAAGAATCTATGGCCTCGATTGTACGAGGACAACGTGGTGTTCGACTGCCGAAAAGTTCTTCCTTATCTGGCGCATCAGATCTCGGGACAGCGAACTCCAGGCGAGCACCTCACGGTACAAGCCGATGCGTTTGAAGCGCATTTTCGGCGTACGTTGGATCTGGTTCACCTTGACCACAACAGAGATGGCAATACGTGAGCTGCCTTATCTTGAGCCAGTGAAATAATCATGTGATCACCAAACGTGTGCTACATTTTTGCTACGCTATTTCTTACAAACGTGTGCTTTTGTGTGCAGTTAACTGCGCTATGATTGGGATCTAGTTATTACCAACACTGCTTCCTTCAATCCGTAACTCCGTCTTGACCAAGCCTTAACCACTTCCTGTAAGTCAGATGGTAATTCATCTGCAACAGAACGTGACTCATAATGACTACACGAGCCTAATCTTTGTGTGCCCGTTTGTGTGTCCAATGCTCCTCTTTTTTGAGCATAAATGCGCGTTCTTATTGGCTTGTATTTTGGGCTCGAATCCCGTTACTGCTCATAAAAAATGAGCAGGTGTCTGAAAATTGGCTGAGCAGCAGGCAAAACCAAAGGTTTTAACGAAAAACAACATGTGCCCGTTTTTGTGCCCGGGTATGATGTTGATTTATGTTGAAATAGGTTAAAAACCTTAGAAAAACGCCATTTTACGGGCTTTTTTTGTCACTCGTAATGAGCAGGTCGTCGGTTCGACTCCGACCGTTGGCTCCACTTAACTCTCTTGGTGCCAATCGGTTACAGCACA
>JAUUYL010000098.1 GCA_030590485.1 Lentisphaerota bacterium
GAGCAGCAATGAAAACAAACCATGCAAAAGAAGCATCGGACAAGGCGTTCAACGCATTAGTAGAAGCCGTCGAAACCGGCAAGAGCCAGAAGCTCGTTGAGTATTTGAGAGCGATGGGGAGGTTCCACAACTACAGCCTGGGCAATGCCATTATGATCGGATTCCAGAAACCCGATGCGACACACGTCGCGGGCTTTCGCACTTGGCAGAAACTCGGCAGACACGTGAAGCGAAACGAGAAGGGAATTGCCATCATGGCGCCGATTGTCTGGCGCAAAACAGTGACGCATGCAGATGGAAAAGATGTCCAAGATCGCGACGATGAATCGGCCATAGCGTTCAAAACCGCATACGTATTCGACATCAGCCAGACAGGTGGAAAACAGCTACCTGAGTTTGCCAGGGTGAATGGTGATCCCAGTGTTTATACAGAGAGACTGAGAGATTATGTCACCAGCAAGGGTATCATGTTGGAGTACAGCGATGCGATTGGTTCTGCTGAAGGCGTTTCTTCAGGCGGTCTGATAAGACTTAAGAAGGGACTAACTGCGGCAGAGGAGTTCTCAGTCTTAGCTCATGAGGCGGCTCACGAGGCACTTCATCACAACAGGGACAATATGCCAAAAGGGAAAAAGATCAGGGAAACAGAAGCCGAGGCAGTAGCTTTCGTTGTTTGTCAAGGCATAGGTTTGGATACAAACAGTGCCAGCAGTGATTATATTCAGTTGTACAACGGTGACAAAGAAACTCTCTTGGAGTCATTGGGGCGAATACAGAAAACGGCTTCGGAGATTTTAGAGGCGGTTATGGATAAGGAATCTGAGGGCGAAACTGCGGGCGGAGAATCATGTGTGGCTGTTGCTGCATAAGGTTACAAGATAGTGCTACAGAGAGGTGGTCTCAAGGAATTGACGCCGGACATTGAAAACGATGACATTTTCTGATGTTTTTGTAACGCCTTTCTCAAGCAAGGTTTATGGAGATGGCAATCTTCAAAAATGGGCAGATAAGGGCTTGTATGGTTGTAGGTTGGTTGTATAGATTTTACGAGTGAAAATTGGGTCATTTTGGTGTTGCTGTGTCACTGTTCCGCAGCATCTGTTTGTGGCAGTTTTGCTCGCCACTTACGTCCGGTTTTCGGAAAGGCTGAGGGTGTAATTCCATCGGCCTACTCAACCTTGTTTCTTTCTGTATTTTTCAGCTCTTGAAAGAGGGTGACTTTTTAGAAAATACTGACTTCGCACAGCCCTTGGGAAAGGTGCCGTTTTAGCAATTATCAAATGACCGATCATTAATCTGATTGACATCGTTCATGCTAACTTGAGATTTCAAGGAATAACACTATAATAAGATATACCAGATAACGCATATGAATATCGAAACAGCAAAGCATCCTCGATGGATGAATCTATGTCTCGGAGAAGTTAGAGATGAGAATGTCCTTTTTAGCCCTTGTTAGTGTCATATTCTTGGGAATGTTAGTCTGCATATGGATAGCCGATCCAGCCTTTGGCGAACGCTGGGAGCTATCTGCAGAGTTAATCGAACGGCTCGAAGATCTTGAGCGTGAACTAATCGAAGCACGGAGGCAGGGCAACGATGAAGAAGTGGCAGAGATTAAGGCACTCATGGAGGAATTGAAACAAACCGATGCCGAACCGGACAGTGAGGAAGATGCGGACTTGCGAGAGCGACTTGAGGAACTTGAGCGGGAACTGGAACTGGCTCGTAAGGCAGGCAATGATTTGGAAGTTGATGAAATTCAGGAGCTGATAGCCAGACTGACAGGCAGAATCCGGGATGAAGAGTCGTCGACCCCTTCATACGTGGATACGGTCGAAGTCAACATTAACAATATCTCTGATATCATAATCAGTTCGGCAGCCTGTGGCTTCGCACTTGCATACTCTGATAAGGCAAAATCGCAGCTTGCCATAATGAAACCTGCCGGCATTCTTGTTGGCAGTGTGGGTAATAATGAAATTATCAGCATTGCCATATCAATGACACGATTGAGCGGACCATTCCGGATAAGTGCGATCGCCGAAATCTGGGATGGGCGGGGTGCACAGATCAGCTTCTCTCTTAACGCTTCCAACACTTCGTGGCATCGTCCTGGGAATGCGCCAAAACCGTTGGAGGTAAGTGGCCACCCGCTGAATGGCAGGGCAACACTTTTCATCAAAATCAGGCCCAGCGAAGGCCGGGCGGCTGTTCGATTGGCACATCTCGAACTTACAATGGATGGTGAAGCCTGCCGTATGGCATTACCTGTATCCGCTCTGTCTATTGAGCATTTTCCACGTCCCGAACTGCCTGCAATGCACCAGGGCGTCGAACGCGCGCTTATCGAGTGGGACTGGCGAATGCAGGATGGCATAAATACTAAGCGTCAGCCGCAGACCTATCATCAAGCAATCGAGGACACCTTCAAACGAGGCGATGCCCTTATACAGCACCTTGCACAGAGTGGCACTTCGTTTGATGAATCTGTAGCACAATGGAAAAACTCACAGAAGCAATGGCGAAAGCTTCGAGCCTCGCCAGGTACATCTGATGCTGTCTCCGAGGATTTGTGGCGAAAAGTTCACCATCTTCGGCGTAAGATTGTCTTGCAGAATCCCCTCGCCCATACAGGCCCCATTGCTTTTGTGAAATGCGCGCCCACAAACAACAGCATAATGCAGCAACAGTATATTGGTCGCTTCGCTCGTCCAGCGGGTGGCGTCTTCGTACTTGAAGAACCGGGCAAATCGATGCGGTGCCTGGCGCTGACAGAAGGGAAACTCCCACGAGGGGCCTACCAGCATCTGGATGTGTCCTACGATGGCGGCAGGATTCTTTTCTCATTCTGCGAATTGGACAATCCGCCCAAAGAGGCTTACCATGGCAACCCGGGCCACTACTTCGACATCTATGAAATCCGGGCAGACGGCAGTGGCCTCAAACCTCTTATCGTTTCCTCCCACGACGACATTACTCCGCGCTACCTTCCCAACGGAAACATAGCATTTATTTCGACGCGGCGGGGCGGTTATAGCCGGTGCGGCCCGGATTTTGCCCCATGCCATACGCTTGCGCTGGCCGATGCCGATGGTGCGAATCAGCGCCTGATTTCGTTCCATGAAGTCCACGAATACGATCCCGCAGTGACGAATGACGGCAGGATTGTTTATACTCGTTGGGACTATGTTGACAGGGAGGCAAGTCTCTACCAGCAACTCTGGATTACTCGTCCGGACGGTACGAATCCCATCATCTTCTACGGCAACAACACATTCAATCCCATGGCGACGTTCGAGCCTCGCGCGATCCCCGGCTCGAATCGTATTATGGCGATTGCTGGTTGTCACCATTCGATCGCGGCGGGATCTGTCGTGTTAGTTGACATCAATAAGGGTGTGGATGGGCTTGCCCCGCTGGAACGCCTTACCCCCGACGCTCTTTTCCCTGAAACTGAATCCGGCATGGAATACGGATGGGACGTTGCTGAAGATCAAGTCCCTGTGCAGGCCAAACGCTGGCCGCACCATACTTATAAAAGCCCATTGCCACTTTCAGAGGATTTTTTCCTGGCAAGCTACAGCTTTGACAGATTGGTTTATATTGAAACCGAGCCCAATCCGACCAATATGTTCGGGCTCTATCTTGTCGACCGTTTCGAGAACAAGGAATTGTTGTATCGAGATCTGAACGTTTCCAGCGTCTGGTCGATGCCGTTACGTGCCCGTTCGGCCCAGGATCAATTGCCGCAGCGCTCCGATCCGGAGGCCCCGAAAGAGGGTACCTTCTATGTGCAGAATGTTTATGATGCTGATCCACCTCTGCCTAAGGGTGTCAGAATCACCCGATTGAGAATCATACACGTCTTTCCCCGTACATCCGAGTTTGAGACGTACCCAGTAATAGGTGTCCCGGTTGCAGCCTGCGGCCGGCAGGTCCTCGGTACGGTACCCGTAGAAACTGATGGTTCGGCGTACTTCAAAGCACCTGCGGGCATTGCATTAGCATTCCAGGCCCTGGACGAATTAGGGCAATCCGTGCAGTTTATGCGGAGCATCACCTATCTCCAGGCCGGCGAAAACATATCCTGTATCGGCTGTCACGAACACCGCATGGCAGCGCCACCAAACCGACCCATGGGTTTGGCAATCAGCAGAGCGCCCTCGGCAATTCAACCTGGACCGGAAGGCTCGAAACCGTTCAGCTATCCGCTGTTGGTACAACCGATCCTCGACAAGCACTGTGTCAAATGCCATGGCGGCGAAAGAATTGAAGGGGATGTGATCTTGACCGGCAATGTGCCTGAATCACTCGAAGAGGAGGGCAGTTGCTTCTCATATTCTTATCTGGCACTGGCGCCTTTGGTCAAGTATGCTCAGTGGGGGGCGATGGAAGAAGAGCAGGATTTTCGCGTGTCCAACAGCGAGCCCATTACCATGCCTGATTTCTTCGGCTCGCGGTCCAGCCCTTTGTTTAAAATGCTGCGCGAGGGTCACGAAGGCGTCGAACTCAATGAAGAAGAATTCGAGGGGCTCACCACATGGGCGGACAATAACGTCCTGTTCTACGGCACATTCGGTCCCGAGGACCAGGCGAGGCAACTCAGAGGCGAGCGTATAAAAGGGCCACTGGTCGACTGAATTTGCAACGCTTGTCCAGACTTAATGTCTGTTCAGATGATTAATTTGGGCGATCTCGGGAAACCATATCAACGTACCTATGAAAAGCTCAAAGTCAAATAATAAATTCTCTGTAACCACAAAAATTTTCTTTGAGGCATCCACGTTACGACACTTCAGCCACGCTTCATAGCTTACAAGGTGTATACTCACTCCATGGTTGTAAAATCAACCTTCCTATCCTTTGACTGGAACACACAATGCACTGGATTCTGATATCTATGATTCGCGCGCTTTCAAGAAATAGGGGCGCATTTTAATTTGAAGCACAACGCTTAACTGTTTTAATCAGCCCGCCTGAGGCGGGCTGGAGTTTATCGCTTTTAGCTACCTGGATAGATGAAAGGAAAAGGCGGTGGTTAGGCCGCCTCTATCCAGTATAGATTGTTACGGTGCTCGGGATGCTCTCCAGCATTGCCCTATATCCCGCAACAACGGAGACTATTATAGCAGCAGCGATAAGTTTTGGAAACAACAAATAGTGCCCATCACGGGTGTTTCCGATAGAGTGTTTTTGACAAAACAATACTCTATTAAGGAAGCGACGCAATGGGCTACAAACATCTTAACATTGATGAACGGGAAAGCATCTTGAAAATGCGTTCAGAACAAAAAAACTTAGCACACATCGCCGAGTTGATCGGACGCAATAAAGGTACGATCAGCCGAGAGCTATCGCGTAATCTCAGTTCGACCGGCGAGTATAAGCCTCACCTTGCCCAACGGTATTACAATAAACGCAGGGATGGGTCTAAACAACCATATCGTTTAGAGCAGAACGGGCGATTACGACAGTATGTTCGCAATAAGCTCAAACAGTATTTGTCGCCTGAGCAGATAGCTGGGCGTATTAAAACTGACTATTCTGAAAATCCGCAAATGCGTGTAAGCCCATTAACAATATATAATTGGGTGCAGCGAGATAAAAAAACTGGAGGAAAAGTTTATAAGTTTTTGCGACAGGGTCATCGCAAAAGACGAAAGAAA
>JAUUYL010000077.1 GCA_030590485.1 Lentisphaerota bacterium
ACTGTCGAAATCCATTCCCGAAGGATAAATGTAATTAACGGGGAAAGAGTCTATCGGACCGCTCGCAAAACTGCACAGTTCCGGTGAGAGCATTTCGTGTGAGTCAGCAACCGGCATGGCGTACAGCATGCAGGCCATAAGAGTTATTGATAACATGTTACAGCTCCTTTCCTTAAAGTTCAGAGTTCTATATCATTTTCTATATCATAATCTATATATGAATGGAGCGTGTTCGCATGTCAAGCCTTGCTTCCCGGGTCTTCTTCGGCTTGATCACCTGTTATACTGAATCCGCTTATCTGTCCGGAAATTGTGGCTGTAATTGATAAAGCGCATACATCGTGATGCAATAAGAATATGAAGCTGTTTGAGTGGAATGATGAAAAGAACGAATTGTTTCAGAACGAACGAGGCGTATAGTTCGAGGAAAATGACCGTTCTGTTTTGAAAACAACATAGCAAAGCCAGCTTCATCCGCATCTTCAACGTAGAAAAATTCCCTGGTTGCTTACCCTGGAGGATAAAGGCTGCATTAGAAAGAAAGTAGTCAGCTGATTATTCAGAACAATGAAATAACATAAGAGCTGTCTAAAATCAGAATTTTATTGTATTGAGGTACAGGTTATAAAGGACACAGAAGATTAGAACTTGATCATCTTAATCTATTAACACGTTATGACTGCGTTCGCGGTCATAATGAAACAATCTTCCAGTCTATGCTTGCATTAGCAAGCGGTATGTAATATCTTCTTAGGCATATAAAAACAGTCATTAGAGTACCTGTCAGAATTTATGATTGAGAGGACAGACATTATGAGTTTCTCTTCCATGGGTGATGCGGCCGTGTTGAAAGAACTTGGCGAACGTGTGCGACGGCACCGTCTGAATCTTAATGTGACTCAGAAGGATCTTGCAGAAAAGGCCGGTGTTGCCCGTAGCGTGGTCCAGAAGATCGAACAGGGTGAAACGTGTTTGCTTGATGGATGGCTGAGAGTGCTGCGTTCACTGGGAGTCCTCGATCAGCTGAACGCGTTCCTTCCCGATCCGGGGGTCAGCCCTCTGCAACTTGCCCGCTTGCAGGACCGCGAACGGCAGCGGGCATCGGGAAAGCACAGCGGGGTGGATGATTCCTATAATGAAAAGGACATCTGACGATGGCGGTGCCGCGCAAGGTGTTGACTTGCACTGTACGACTCTGGGGACAAGATATCGGAGTGGCAGCATGGAACAAGGAACAAGGTTTCGCCAGTTTTCAGTACAAACCTGATTTCGTCCGACGTGGTCTCGAAGTCGCACCGCTGATGATGCCACTCGACGCACAACGCATCTACTCATATCCAGCCCTGAATCGTGACACATTTCTCGGCCTTCCGGGGCTGCTGGCGGACGCTCTGCCCGATCGATTCGGGAATACCCTCATTGATGTGTGGCTGGCTCAGCAGGGGCGGGACAAAGCGGACTTCAACCCTGTAGAACGGCTCTGCTACATGAGTACCCGCGGTATGGGAGCGCTGGAATTCAAGCCAGCTCGAGGACCCCAGGTCAGGAAATCTATGCACATCGAAATCGATGAACTGACACGCATTGCAGGAGAAGTACTCCGACAGCGCAAAAAACTTATTGTAAACCTCGACCGTAATAAAGCGGATGCCTTGAAGATGATCATCCTCGTAGGCACCTCCGCAGCCGGAGCGCGGGCTAAGGCCGTGATTGCCTGGAATCCCAGGACGGGAGAAGTGCGATCGGGCCAGGTTGCTCCACCGGACGGATTCGAGCCCTGGCTACTGAAATTTGACGGGGTCAGTCAGGACTTCCTGGGCGATTCACCGGGATTCGGACGCATAGAGTTTGCTTACTCTAAAATGGTCATCGCGGCGGGCATTGAGATGACAGAATGTCGGTTATACGAGGAAGGTGAGCGTGCTCATTTCATGACCCGCCGATTCGACCGGACGAAATCAGGTAAGAAGATTCACGTCCAGTCGTTGTGTGCCATGATGCACTTCGACTACAATAAACCCGGCCAGTACAGCTATGAGGATGCTTTGAACGTGATCCAACAACTGAATCTGGGATATCCAGCAATGAAGGAATTGTACCGCCGGATGATCTTCAATATCCTTGCACGGAATCAGGATGATCACACGCGCAATATTGAGTTTCTGATGGGGTCGAATGGCGTATGGCGACTCGCACCCGCCTACGACATGACCTGGAGCCACCGCGAAGACAGTCCCTGGGTCAGTCGTCATCAGATGCGGATAAACGGTAAGACTGATGGGTTCACAAAGGAAGACCTCTTTGCTGTCGCTAAACAATTCGGTATACGGAAGGCCGATAACATCCTTCATCAGGTCTATACCGCGGTAAGAAAGTGGCGTGAGTTTGCAGCAGAAGCGATTGTTGCGCCGAAAACAATCGAGACGATTGCTGCTACCCACCGGCTGGGTATCATTGACAAAGAATAGTAAGACCTTGCCTTGACCGTGTTACGAGTCAGTGGAGGCAAGTTATCCGAAATGGATGACGCTGTCACACGATCAACTGGAAACATTAATTTTCGCTCTTCACATCAGTTTGCTTCGGGTTCAGGGTAAGAAAGATGCAGAGATTCATTATCCTTATCGGGAAGGTAGATACCGCAGCGATATTAATGTATGATAGTATAGAAGTTGCAAGTAAGGAAGAATAAATATGGCCATCGAACTCAAAGGAAACTGGAAAAATGGTTCCGCGTATGATGTACATACTCTCTCTAGCGTCTATTTGGGAGTGAATGAGTATGGACATAATCACTGGGATACAACCCGAAGTGATATGGGTGAACTTGTCTACCAGCTAAAATATCGCGAAGACAATTCTGTTGTTGGAAAGATCGTTGACCTTATCGAGGGAAAATACAGAGGTCTTGAAACAATGGATGCAATAATTCCAATTCCTTCGACTAAAAAGTCCAGAACAATTCAGCCTGTATATGGAATTGCACAAGAGTTGGGGATAAGACTTGATGTGCCAGTATTGGAAGATGTTCTTGAAAAACAAACGGGGGGTGCAGAGTTAAAGAATGTTGATGATCCCGACGAAAGAAAAGAACTGTTAAAAAAATATATAGTCTTAATAAATGAATACGACTTAGCAGGAAAGAATGTTCTTTTGGTTGACGACTTATATCGTTCAGGTTCAACTCTGACCGTTGCAACAGATATTTTATATCAGCAGGCCAAAGTGAATGATGTATTTGTCTTAACTATGACAAAGACTCGGAGCAAAAGATGACGACCGTATTTGTTTCTGGATCAAGAAAGCTAGGCCGCTTAAACAAAGTAATACGGGATCGGCTACGGAAAATTGTAGACCAGCAATTCTCTGTAATTATAGGGGATGCCAATGGGGCGGATAAAGCTCTACAGAAATACTTTTCAGAAATTCACTATCAAAAGGTGATTGTATTTTGTTCCGGCAATTCGTGCCGGAATAATCTTGGTAATTGGAACATAAAGCATGTATTTGTTGACAAAAATCTCAAGGGGCGAGATTTCTACACTCAAAAGGACAAAGAAATGGCTGCGGAAGCGGATTATGGTTTCGTTCTTTGGGATGGAAAGAGTCCAGGTTCTTTGAACAATATATTGGAGCTTTTAAAGAAGAATAAAAAAACCTTGGTTTATTTTGCACCTGATAAAGAATTTTTCTTGGTGTCTAAGCTGGAGGATGCACAAATTTTGTTAGCAAAATGCGATCAAGAGTCCTTGAACAAAATCAGTAGAAAAATAAAGCTAAGCTCATCTATTCGGGAGATTGAGTGTTTATCGCAAGGCTCACTAAGCTTCTAACACTTATTGTGTCCCCTGTTAAAGGGTAAAGTTCGTTACTGACAGAAGGAAGAACATAGTTCACCACTTCGCTGATTGAGATGTTATAGTTCTTGAAAGATCGGATTTTACTGGAGAGAGAATGACTAAAAACGAAAAGCTCGTGATCATGGTCTCGTCAACCGTTTACGGTATTGAAGAGCTGCTCGATCGCATCTATACCCTGTTGACGGTTTTCGGTTACGAAGTATGGATGTCGCATAAAGGCACGCTTCCTGTTTTCTCCAATAGGTCCGCTTTTGATAACTGCCTAACGGCGGTTGAGAAGTGTGATCTGTTTCTAGGGCTGATTACCCCCTGCATACGGCAGCGGTCAAGAGGGTGACGGGATATCCATTGCTCATCAGGAACTCCTTAAAGCAATCAATCTAAACAAACCGCGGTGGCTGCTGGCACACGACCACGTTGTCTTTGCTCGGAAATTCTTAGACGATCTCGGCTATCGTGGTAAGCAAGGGCAAAATAGACTTAAGCTCAAGCACAAGGCAACTTCCGTGAGTGATTTGCGAGTATTTGATGCGTACGAAAAAGCGATGGATAACCTAATGCCATTACGTGACCGACAGGGTAACTGGGTGCAGAAGTTTCAATCGGATGAAGACGCTCTTCTATTCGCAGCAGCGCAGTTTTCACGCTATCAGGAAGTTGAGGCGTTTGTTAAAGAAAACTTCGCTCATCCTGACAAGATTCGTGAAATGACGATGCCGAAAGAAAGCCAGACATGAAAACAACCGATATTAGAGAACTACTCATGCTTGGCGAGAACCAGAGCGTAGAATTCAAGAAAACTTGCCGGGCCGATATTGTATGTAGACAAGTATGCGGTTTTCTTAATTCCGGCGGCGGCTACGTCATCTGTGGGGTAGACGATAAAGGCAGAATCGTGGGAATCAGCTCAGAGAAAGAAGTCTCAGCATTACGTTCACAATTGGAAACTGAGCTTTCGCCTAAAGCCCTGGTATCTGTCGATGTCCAGGAGATCAACAGTAACCTTGTTGCTGTTATTGAAGTTCCCTCTGGCAGAGACATCCCTTATGCCTACAGGAATGAAGTCTTTGTTCGGGAAGCCGATAAAACACGGAAAGCAGACATCGGTACCATTAAGGACATGGTCCTTCGTCGCCAAGTGGAACCGGAGCGGTGGGAACGCCGGTTCTCTTCTGCTGATCTTGAGAAGGATCTTTTTATAGATGAGATCAACCGGACGATCAAGGAGATTCATAAAGGGTCTCACCATACATTTCGCGACGAAGATAACTTGATTGCCGCACTCGAGGATCTTGCCGTAGTGAAGTATGGCCAATTGACCAACGGAGGGGATGTCCTTTTTACCCGGAATCCTTGCATTCGGCATCCACAAGTACGTGTACGAGTGGCCTCTTTCATCCACGACAAGGCTGATGACACTTTTCGGGACATAAAAAATTTAGAGGGTCCGCTTGTTCGCGTTCTGGAGCAGGCATTCGACTTCATTGCACGCAACACTGCTACGCTATCGACCTTTACCAGAAACGAACTCCGAAGACGCGACGAATCGCTTTACCCTCCAGAAGCCATCCGAGAGGGGCTTGTCAACGCTTTCGCGCACAGGAATTATGCTGATTACTCCGGAGGCATTGCGGTAAATATCTATCCTTCATATCTCCAGATATGGAATTCTGGTTCTCTGCCCGTTGGCATCACACCCGACAGTCTGAAAATGGGACATATCTCCGTGTTACGTAACCCAGATCTTGCCCATGTACTTTTCTTGCAGGGCCTCATGGAAAAGCTAGGCCGGGGTAGCGTTATGATTTTGAAGACATGCCGGGAACGCAATTTGCCAGAGCCAACCTGGACTTCTGACGAGAAAACTGGCGTAACTCTTACTTTTTATGCCCCACAAGTAACCCCACAAGTAACCCAGCAAGTGAAGCTCCTCCTTGAAGTCCTAGAAGGTGAGTTGACACGGGCTGAACTTATGGAAGCTCTAAATCTCAAGGACCGTGTAAACTTCATTCACCGCTATCTTGAGCCAACACTTGAAGCCAAGTTTATCGAGATGACACAGCCCCATGCTCCCAAGAGCCCCACACAAAAATACAGGTTGACGGAAGCCGGACGACGAGCGAAAAGCACAAAAGAAAGACCATGAGCGTGACAACTACGACATGTTAAAATCCTTGGCAACGGTGACGACAACAGACTTAATGAACTTGCAAAGGAATTAGGAAGCGAGTTTGATTCTGATTCCCCAAACTGGTGGGCTAAGCATAATCCGATTCGAGAGTTTGTGAATGCAATCAATAAAACATACACAGAACAAAAAGAGGAACTTGAAAAACTCGGTGAACCCTGATGTTTGAAGCCTGCTGTGTGAGAGTCGAGTACACATCCCGAGCTTGGTTAGTGTTCCGTAACTCGGGCGATGAACCGTCTACAATCATCCGGCGTCCCGCCCATGCATCTTGAAGCTGTCGGGGCAGCTTCGACAGCTTATCGTTCTGCACAGCGAAAGGAACGACCTCAGCAATTGGCAGAATCCTGTCTGCGTCATTCGGATATAGATCTCGCATCGCCAAACGCTCGGCCCGCTTGCAGCAAAACAATGGAGCGTAGACTTCGGTACTCATCCCTGTCACCTTGATACTATCGTATCGAAGAGCTTGCGAACCTGTCCCTGACCCACCATGCGACTTAGCTTCCGGTAATCACCAGAGTCATGGCGGATTCTACCTGCTACAATGGCAGGATTAATTCCAAGCTGTCTGGCCAAATGCTGTGCAGCTTCCGGAGATCTAAGCTTGCTGGCCGGACTTGAAGCCCATGCAGAATCAGGTATGAGTGTCTCCCGCGCAATTCTATCCGCTTCACGCTCAACGTCCTCATTTGAATCTACGTCCAAGTCATCAAAATATGAACAGGATTCACCCGAGCTGCAGACCTGAAGAAGATGAGCAAGCTCGTGTAGAAGTGTAAACCAGAAGCTATCAATTCGATCATGTCGAAGGGTCAAAGCAACCACGGGGAATGTGCCAAGGATTAAAGCACCGTCGAGATATGTTCTTGGAAGGTGCTTCGCTACTACGAGCGATATCCCCGCTTTCGATAGGTAGTCACGCGCTTCTAGAGGTCCAGAATCGCTGGGACTCAGCTTAGTTATTGAAGTCAGGAACGCTCTATCAATCACCGCTGAATCGAAGGTCCCCGCAGGTGGATTAGATTTAGCCTTAAATACCGTCCATGCCGCCCACGCAAGTAAGGAGTAGTTATCCATCATACGACCGGAGCGGACATGAGCAGACATACGGGCAGCAAGAAGTAGTTCTCCACTACCGAATGAATTAAGAATTGAGACAATCGTACTTCCAAGGTTTTCTGCAGAGACGCGAGAGAACCAGCCCCGTCGCTCAATCTCCTTTTGGGGAAACTTAGTAATGTCCAGTGGCTGTTCACCCAAATGCTCCTCCTCTTGAATCAGCACCTCAGCGGGTATATCAAGATTCTCGGATAAGGCACGAATCATAGGAAGTGACAACGGACGTCTTCCAGACAATACCTCCGAGGTTTTGCTCTTGCTTCCAATAAATGGGATTAGATCACGCTGACAAAGACCGGCCTGATCCATTCGAAATTTGATTGCTTCAAGCGGTGTGGGATTCTCAATGATATAGGTACGCCGTTCATAGTCCTCTATGAGAATGGCGAGAATCGTTAGCTCCTCACCTTCGGGAGATGTAGGATCGGGATCGAGCGCGGCGAGTTCATCGACGCGAACGAGAACCTCAGAGCAAGACTTCTCATCACGAATAACTTTCAACAATCCACCTCCTATAGTTTCCAATTGTTGTATTCAGCATGTGTACCAATTTGTTTAACTACTACGATTCCGGACTGATATGCAACCCTGCACATCAATCTGTACGCATTGCCCTTGATGTTGAAGATGACACGGTTCTCGGAGAGGATGCTCGCACTCGGGTACCTATCCTTAACATCATTAGGTCTCTCCCATTTCGCTGAGCGAGCCTCAGCAAGCCAAGCCTGTAGGGAGGACTGGCATTGTGCATTTTTGTCCATGTACTTTTCGAGTACCTTGACATTTAGTACACGCACTCTCACCCTTTCCGGGGATTAAGCAACTGCCTTCTATTGTTCATATGTGTTCCCATATTGGGAACTAATATAATCCAAAGCCCGAAGCTGTCAAGGAGTATACACGAGAGGCTCTTAAAGCGATTACGGCGAAATCTGAGGTAAGGATGTGGGATTGGCTGATTAACGTCCAGCCAGATTGTCTGCCGGAGATGAAATTGACTCTGGACAGAAGCAGACAGAATGTCTTTGTAACTCAAGCATCGCTTGCTACCTTTCCTGTAGCTTCCGTCGTAATTGCCAGCCTTTGGAAGCTGCTCCAGGTACTTCTTCCGAACACGTTAGCTTTAAAATCACCATTCGTACCATTTGTTATTGCTGTACTGCTCGGGGCTTACCTCGTATACATGGATCTGTCAGATCCCGAAAGGATCAAGCCGCCAACATCGAGGGAGAAGCTTAAGAAGTCCGTGATTGGCCTTATCAACAGTCTTATCCTTGTCGCTGCTGTTCTGGGTATTGATACATTCGTACTGCAACTGTGATACAGAGCTAACTAATACGTATCCATTGGGAGAACTACTCAGTCAGGTCGCGCCGTATTCTGATACAATCTGGGTTTACGCGTTGAGCCTGGATAGATTCGAAGATCGGAATTAAGAATTGAATTGTGATGTTTCTCTGTTTCGCGCAGTCACACAACCTGATACTTATGAGGTAATACGGACGCTATGACGACGGACGGAGCCTCTATTTTTTCCTCCAGATCAGGAAGAGAATAAAAGCGATTGAATCAATAGATACAATAGTAGCTATTGCTTGAGAATCTCCTACGCAATTGAACCCGAACACAAAGCGAAGAATCAGAAAAACTATGGTACCCATGGGAAACCTCCTTTGTTTACAGCACAAACTAGTTGATTGAGATAGTAAAAGCAATGTTGTTCTTGTATTTATGCCAGGAATATAGGGGCGAGGATTATGACCGTTAACCAGAAAATCTCAGCAATATTCTGCTTGACAAACGGCGTGATTGAAAACATACACCATATTGAAGGACGGAGCCCATCGAAAATACGCGCGTATGGAGAAGAAGATGTTGTATAAAAAACTGAATCCTGAAAGAGTTCTTATTTTCCGTATTGTACATATTGACAATGTACCATGGATACTGGATAACGGTATGCATTGCAGGACTTCTGAGATTCAAGCCCCTGATTACAGAGTAATCGGAAATAAGGATTTGATTGTTATAAGGGGGAGTCGAGCAGTCCCAATCCAACCGGGAGGTACTCTTGTGGATTTGGAGAGGTTGAGAGGCTACCCAATGAACAGATTGTGATTTTCACATCATGTCTTCATCAACTGGAAAAAATTGATGTACCGTATGTAGTCTCCGACAGACATGCATATCTTGAAGCTGCTCAGTTTGGTAATGATCTTAGCAGCTTGAAGGATCTCCCATGGCAATTATGGCAGCAAAAAGATTTTACCAGGGATTTGAACGATCCGTCAAAGTTCGAACGCTATCAGGCCGAAGCTCTTGTTTTTAAGCATATTCCGGTTGAAGCTTTTCTGGGGCTTGTGTGTTATACTCCCAAAGAGGAAAATTTACTTATGAGAATGGTTGAGGAACGGGCTTTGAATTTGTCAATTTATTCCAGACAGGGTTGGTACTTTCAATGATCAGTTTTACCCGTGGTAATCTGCTTGAAGCACAAGTTGAGGCTCTGGTTAATACGGTCAATACCGTTGGCATAATGGGCAAAGGAATTGCTCTGATGTTCAAGGAAGCTTTCCCGGATAATTACAGGTTGTACAGTGCTGCATGCAAAAGAAAAAAAGTGCGGGTAGGGGAAATGTTTATCACAGAGCCGGATGGACTCATTGGTCCCA
>JAUUYL010000071.1 GCA_030590485.1 Lentisphaerota bacterium
TCCAATATATGATCTACATCAAACAGCTCTGCATCTCTTCGAAATGATACATCCTCTCCTCTTGCACAAGCTTTCTTTAGCAATTCATACTCTTTGTCCACCCATCTCCGAAATTCCTTGCTGCCGACGCCTCTCTTTCTTGATTTCATGAGTTCTGCAAATTCATCATCAGACTCAGCCAGGCCTGCCTTAACAAAACACCTGTAAGCCGCTGTCCTTTCCCGTTTGGGGCCAGCCATAAGCGATAAAATCGGAGCATACTCTATAAATTCCAATTGCCTGCGTTTATCTACATATCCTCTATAACTACTCCACGGATAGGCGCTCAGGTATATCGCCTTATCTTTTGTCGACTTAGTCTTATACGCTTTTATTGATACAGGATTAAGATGGACATACCGGCTCAAATTCAGCAGATAATCATTGCCTTCAACAACTTCTGCACCATAGCGTCCCTGGAGCACGTGACCGCATGTATTATGCTTTAAATTGTAATACACACTATAACCGGTCAGCACACTTTGCATGAATCGACTTACATTAGCCCGGGGTGTCTCAACGACAAGATGAAAGTGATTATCCATGAGGCAAAACATATATACCCTCACTTCGTAAAGATCAGCACTTTCCGACAGCCGCCAGAGTAATCTTTCGCGATCACTATCATCACGGAAAATCCTGCGCCGACCATTGCCTCTTACCGTAATGTGATAAATAGCCCCTTCATACTGCAATCTCAGTTTCCTTGCCATCCGCACATCATCTCATAGCAACGAATATTGTCAAGCAATATTCGAGATTCGAGGTCTGACCCCAGAGGCTCCCATGCGCCCTTCTTCAAGTGACTTATAAAATATTCGTTCCATTCTAAGAATCGGGGTCACAGCAGAAAAAGCTTATCGGCGGTTGAAATTTTCTGTTCATTACGTCAGTATTTCATCATGAAAATCAAACCCGTCAACATAGGAACACTGAAGGTCGAGTTTCCTGTCATGCTCTCACCGATGGCTGGCTATACCGATGTTGCATTCAGATCAATATGCAGGGACTTCCATTGCGGCATGACTTACACGGAGGTCATCACATCGCGCGGTATAGTGCACGATTCGAAACTGACCTGGCATATGCTGGACACCGCAGAAAACGAACATCCGGTCGCCGGCCATATCTACGGGTCAGAACCGGATATTATGGCAGAAGCCGCCGCAAAAATAGAAGCACTCGGCCGCTACGATACTATCGATGTCAATTGCGGCTGCCCCGTACGCAAGATCGTAGCCAAAGGCGCAGGTGCAGCATTGATCCGCGATCCTAATAAGATTGCCGACATAGTCGCCGACATAAAAGATGCCGTCTCTCTACCCGTAACTATCAAAACACGCCTGGGCTCTACCCCGGAGATGATCAACATCTCGGAAATAATGCAGGCCGCTCAGGAAGCCGGAGCCGATGCCATAGCCATCCATGCCAGAGTAACTTCAAAAAAACACAGCGGACCCGCCGATTGGGATACACTCGCACAAATAAAATCAGAAAGCTCCATCCCCGTTTTTGGCAATGGCGACATCAAGACCGCGGAAGATGTGTTCCGCATGATCAAGGAAACAAATGTAGACGGCGTATTAATAGGAAGAGCCGCTATCGGCAACCCCTGGATCTTCGACGAAATCTACCACCTCGCCAATGATATGGATTATAAACCTCACACACTCGAAGAACATAAAGCCTGCATGACAGAACATCTGGACCGACTGATATCACAAAACAGCAAACACCCGAAATACAGAAAGAAACGACACGGCAACCCGGAACAAGGTGCTTCAAGACACTTTAGAGGTCATCTATATAAATACCTTTCGGGCTTCCGGGGATGGAACCGAATCAAAAGAGACCTCGATGCAATAAGCTCGCGCGATGAAATAATCAAAGCCGTAGAAAGCGTTCTGGAAGAATAATATTCAGGATGCTGATGCTACTCCCGTTTTTCAACGTAAGGACAATTACCGCATTTCTTCTCAGTCTCATCCGTCCACATCTCTATCTCTTCGCCACATTGTGGACATTCGAGAATCTCAGGGACGTTTGGTTTTTTGCGATCCGCTCCCGCACATTCATGGTTTAAAGCCATAATACACCTTCTCTTACTATTAAAGTCCAAGCTCCGATTCCAATGCCTTGATCGCTTCCTCGGTTATACCTTATAGTACTCTTCCCATCCCTTACGCGGGACGTTGCCCTTAAGAAGCTGGTTGGCACGTTTATTGTTTGTGATCTCTTTTTTCTTCGCGTCAAACTTGAGCGTTCCGCCAAGGCGCTGTGCTATACAGCCGAGCATGAACATCTGGGTGAGCGGACCGGATACAGCAAACTTGGAGTTGCATTCCTGCTCGCCCATCGCCGCCTTCATGAAGTTCCTCATGTGACTCGTGTCGGTTTCGGATGGTTGATTTTTCGGCAGGCTCTTACCCATATCCTGCTGCTTGCTTTCCGGAATGATGCGTAATCCAGCACTATGAGTGCCGCCCATGAATGTGAGATCATCACTGTATATAATCTTGCCGCATACCGGCATTTTTCGTCCTTCGCCCAGCTCTTTCGGGCGAGGCGGAAGATTCTTAGTTCCATCGTACCAGTTGATGCTCATCGCCGGCATCCCTTCACCGCGCTCTGCAAATTCGAATGCAATCGTCGAAGCCATCGGATAAATAAAATCGTTCTGACCTTCAAGCTTGTCGGCTCTGATCTCATAAGGGAGGCCGAGCTTCAGCCAGCGGTGAATGCTATCAAGTGTGTGCGGGCCCCAGTCGCCAAATGCACCGTTACCGTAGTCATGCCAGCATCGGAAGTTACCACCAAGGTATTTCTTGTTGTAACCGTGGTCCGGTGCGGTACCGCACCATACATCCCAGTCCAGCCAGTCCGGCACATCTTCTTTAGACAGGAAAGACGTTACGTTGCCCATGCCGTGCCAACGGCGGTCTTTGTTCATGCAGGCATCGACTCTGCGTACATTCTTGATGATGCCTTCATCTACCCATGTCTTGAACTGCATGCGCTGACTGCCCGAATGACCCTGGTTACCCATCTGACAAATGCCGTTGTATTTCTTCTCAGCTTCTATCAGAAGTTCACACTCCTCAAAAGTATGAGCCAGCGGCTTTTCAATGTAGACCGCTACGTCTTCCTTGATTGCGCGCATTGCGATAGGAAAGTGAGCGTGGTCAGGTACACCGGCTATGCAGGCATCTAACTTGTCGCCCATCTCATCGAACATCTTTCTGAAATCCTTGTAGACCTTGGCACCAGGATGCCTGGCTTTAAACTGCTGTACGTTCTTGTCATTCACATCACAGAGAGCAACAACGTTGGCCATCTTCGTTCCAACGGCACCCTTGCCGATATTGCCGCCCTGATGAGCGCAGCCGATAATGGCTAGATTAAGCTTCTCTTTCGGATCCGCCCCATATGACGGAAGTATATTGAAGCCTGCCAATGCGGAAGCGGCAGCGGATGTTTTCAGAAATGAACGCCTATTGATACTCTTCATGGTATTACTCCTTAAACGATTATTAAGCTTTTAAAGAGTATCGCATTTAACACATTCTGAAAACCTTAAAATGTGCATTAATATCCTCATTTGGTGCATGAGCGCGATCGGAGATCGCGCTGGACGACGAACCGCGGACTACAGACCACGCCCATACGCGTGGCAAACTACACCTTCCAGGGCCCGCGCATCTCACGTTGCATGTAATGGCGAAGATCTTTTCCCCTGATGCGTTCTTTCTTCGGGTCCCATTCGACCGTCTTCCCGCTTCTGAGCGCGATGTTCGAAAGGTGCGTCGCTACGTCCGAACGAACGGCAGAATGAAGATCGTCAACCGGTGTCTCGCGTGAGATTACACAATCAACAAAGTTCTGGATTTGATCCTTGCTGACCACCAGCCTTTTCTCTCCAGGCACTTTCGCCTTCCTTCGAATTTCTTCGGAGGATGTAGCCCAGCCGCCCCTTGATACCCTTACCCAGCCTTCAGAACCCACGAACAGCGTGCCGTGCCCGCCATCAACCGCCGGATGCGGCTTCGCCTGCCTGGCGGTTTGTGTATCCATGAATCGTAGCGTGATACCGTTCGCATAGCTACAGTGAACATCCCAGTTAGTCGTGCCGTTGTACAAGTCGTCAGGTGCCCATTTACCCGTCCCCTCATACTTGACGGGAATCTCCTTCATACCTGCGTTGTCGGCCCACCATTGCAGCATATCCATCGGATGCGCACCCCAGCCGGCTATAAACCCAATCGCATAGTCGTAGCAATGCCAGGCACCATGTTTGCTGACCCTGTCTGCGCAGTACGGCTTCTCCACTGCAGGACCCAGCCACATATTATAATCGAAGCCTTCAGGCACAGGCCGCTCCGCAGGATTGCCTCCTGCCCTGCCTTGGTTTGCCCACGTATAGATCTCCTTGACCTCTCCAATGTGACCGTTCAAAACCAGCTCGATACCAAGCCGGACATGCATAATAGAACGCTGCTGCGCGCCGTACTGAAACACACACTTGTGCTTGTCAACTATCTTACGGGCTTCAAGGTCCTGCTCAATACTGATCCCGAGCGGTTTCTCGGCGTATATGTCCTTGCCAGCCTTGGCGGCGTACATCGCAATCGGTACATGCCAGTGATCAGGTGTGGCAATATGGACGGCATCAATATCATCCCGTTCCAGGAGCTCACGAAAATCGTTATACATGTCGCAGTTGTTAAACTTCTTTGAGAACGCTTCCCGGCGAATTTTAAACGGATCGCAGACCGCCACAACCTCAGACTTATCATAGCGCTGGTACATGCCCGCATACTTGGCTCTGTCTCCGCATCCGATCAGACCAATAGCTGCTCTGTTGCTCGGAGCAACGCTACCGTTCTTTCCCAGCACCGTTGATGGAATAATCGTCGGAAAACCAATAACCGCTCCAGCCGCCGCACTTCTTTTTATAAACTGTCTTCTATCCATAATCGACCTCTCTATTTATGTTCCCAATATTTTTCCTTCATGTTTCAAGGAGAAACTGCTTTCAGCTCCACTGCAACTTTACCCGTTGCCGCCCATTCAACCCCCCTCAGTAGCAACTGCATCGTGCCCGTGTTGGATACGCCTTCCGCATCATGCCCCAGCACCAGAAAGAACCCACGTCCTTTCCCGTATTCCGTGCAGACCGCAATATCTTCGTCTTTCTTTGTGCGAGTGCTGTACGCAGTTGCCAGCACTTTCCTCGATCTTACAGGCTTGAGCACAGCCAGATTACACCAGAGTTCATCAGTGGTATCAAAGGACTTCAGTCCCTTTGTAATAGGGTGCTGCACATCAGTCATTTTAACAGTGAACAATCCACGCGGGCCGTGGCCTGTACCTTTCCCCCAAGCCCCGCTCACAATTTCCTGAAAAGCATCCCAATCCTGCATTGATGAACCTCCGGCATGAAACGCTGTCAGGCCCTTGCCATTCTTTACAAATTTCTCAACAGCTTTCTCCGCAACCGGGCCCCATCTCTCTTTTCTCGGAAAATTGGTCCAGTTACTGACAAGAACATCATACTTCGCTATCGACTCAGCCGTAATCTCTTCGGGCTTCAATGTGACTTCGACATCAAACCTGCCACAATCTTTCATCCCCTGCTTTAAAGCTGCAGTGGTCTTCTCCCAGTTGTGGTTATTCTTCCCCGTGATGATCAAAACGTTCAACTTCTCAGTGGCCCCTGCAACCACGCTCAGCCCAAGAAATATCAAGCATATAATCAATCTTTTCATAATTCCGCTTATCCGCCCGGTTCGTGCACCGAGCTAAGAATCTAACTATTCAGCCACCCTTCAAGTCGCTCAACCGACAGCTTAACGCTATCCGCCCCGGCAATCTCAAGTGTAGTCGCACCATCAAAACCTGCATCTTTCAGACCTGTCACAATTCCGGGTATATCAATCACACCATCGCCAAGCGGGATAATCGCCATTCCGCAGCCGTACATTTTACCACGCTGCGCTTCCATTTCCGCATCCATGTCTTTCCAGTGAACATGTTTGATCCGGTCAGGCATCGTCTTGATGTAATCCATCGGATCCGCTCCGCCCAGCCAGCTGTTGCCGGTATCCAGACAAATACCCACGTTCTCTTCATGACCAAGCTTGTCCAACACCTCGCCCATTGTCTCAACATTATCTGTTATCTCACCATGTGTCTCGAGTAGCAGCTCAACACCAAGCTCAGCAGCCCAGCGGACTGGCGTATAAAGTTTCTCACATATAGAGAAGATCTTTTCGCTCTTCGAAAGCCCTTCGCCGAATTCAGTTTTTGGATCGCCTTCAGTTGTAATCACATGCTTGATGCCAAGAAGGTGCGCCAGACGAATTGCTTTGATGATCTCCGTTGTCCCGTAAACATCAGGGCTCGCCGGATCCAGAAGATTGGCATGCGCGCAGAATGCCGTGAGCTCGACTCCAGCCGCGGCGGCCATGTCCCTGAGTTTTGAAGGATGCGCGTCCAGACTGGCCGAAGCGGCAAATCCATATTCAACGCCCAGCATGCCCCCATTATGGTTATCAGTAACATCGGCATATTTGATGCCCATCTCTGCAATTGCCTCGAATTGACGCAACATCGGCGTGAACGGCTCAACTAATGCAAAACATCCAATCTTCATATCCATCTCCTTTATTGTTTCTCTGCGGCTCTGCGCGATTCTCTTCCAGTTTCTAATACCCATTCTTACATAATCAGCGGCTCATTTCGTTAACACGGCTTCAGTGAAGGATTTTGAACATTTTTCTTTATGATCACCTATTCATTGTCTATAATATCGCACCATTAACCATTAACCATTAACCATGCAGTGCAGGGTGGCGAGCCACCATGCACTGCTTTACGCCTATGGCTGGCTCAAAAATACCACTATACAAAGAGGAAGGCAAATCATACCACGCCGATTCGTGTGATCCTCTGACGGATGCCGCCAATAGAGGCGAACTTGAGATCGCCGCCCTCGCAAGAGGAACCTATCCAGGCACACCAATCCCCGACAATATTCTGCCGGGCCTTAGAAGCATCGGGTTCTGGGACGCAACCCACGATCAGAACTGGGGACTGCCCTGGCATCGGAACGAGGGAGTAGAAGTCGCCTGGCTCGAAACCGGATCCATGTCGTTTATGCTCGAGAACAAAGAGTTTACCCTTCTCCCTGGCAACATGACGATCACCCGTCCATGGCAACCACACAAACTGGGCAATCCTAACATCGGCGTCGGCCGCCTTCACTGGATCATACTAGATGTCGGGATGAGACAACCGCACGAAGACTGGACATGGCCGTCATGGCTGATACTTACGGAGGAAGACATCCGCGACCTCACGGAATTCCTGCGCGGCAGCGAGAAACCAGTCTGGGACGCAGACAGAGATATTGCAAGATGTTTCAAACAAATTGCGGCTACAGTCTCTGGAGCCGAAGTTGTAAAAAACGCCTCACGGCTTTCGGTCTATATCAACGAGCTCTTTCTCAATCTGCTGGAGCTGTTCCGCGAGCAAAAAGTGTCTATATCCCCCTCCCTGTCATCAGCCAGACGAAGCACGGAACTCTTTCTGGGCGCAATCAGGAACGATGTCGCCGAACCATGGACGCTGAAAACCATGGCGAACCACTGTGGGTTGTGCGCCACAAGGTTCTCACACTATTGCAAAGAAATCACCAACCTGACACCCATGCAGTACCTCAACCAGATTCGTGTTGAAAAAGCATCGGAGTTCCTGATCAGCGAACCGGAACAATCTGTAACAGAAATAGCCTTTGCATGCGGCTTTGCTTCAAGCCAGTACTTCGCAACCGTCTTCAAACAGCACCACAAATGTACCCCGCGCCAATTCAAAACAAAACGGGCGGCTCGATAAACAAGTCGCCCGTCTGATATCTGTTTTCAGAAAAACTTACTTCACTTTGCCGAGAGCTTCCTTTGCCTCTTTGAGCAGCTCTTTGTCCGAGCCGGCATCGTTGACTATTTTGTTCAACGCGTCTTTAAGCGCTTGGGAGCCTTTGCCACGGAATCTTTTGGTCTTTTCGACAAGCGCTTTTCTGGCCTCAACCTTAACCTCAGCATCATCTACATATGAAACAAGAAACTCCGCAACCTTACTATCTTCACGGACCTTACAGGCTGCCGAAATAAGAAGGCGTTTCTCATCAACCCTCTTCACAATCCCCTTAGCGACATCCAGCCGCTCCAGCTGCTTCTGCCTGTTCCCCTCCTTTGAGATCATCTGGATATAACCCCTGAGTGCCAATATGCGTGCAGCCTCATCGGGTGAGCTTTTTGCCAGCTCCATCAAATCCTTCTCGGGCTTAGAATTGGACCATGCGGCCATCGCACGAACAGCATTCTTGTAAAGATCCTTGTCGTCTGACTTTAAAGCTTTTCTCGCCAAATCTAACCCACGTCCACTGCCGGTGACCGCAGCCATATCCAGGATAAATGCTTTCGTGATGCCATCAGCCTTTTCATAATAGGCAGCAACCACATTAACACAGCCATCTTTGTCAGTATCCCTCGTGCAAATATTCTTCATGGCATCCTTCGCAGCCCTGATATCACCCTTATCCCTGGAAGCCAAAGAAATTTTCATCAGTTCATCAAGATCGTCCTTGCCGCCAAGAGAACCCAAAGCCGACCATGCAGGACTCCGCTTCCCCGCAGCAGTCTCAGTCAAAAGTTTCTTGAGTGCCGGCACAGCATCTTTTGCATTTCTTGCAACCAGAGCCCTCAGCGCAGTATCCTTACTCTCGGCATTGCCTAGAAGCTTAACTAGAGCACCATTCACACCCGGATCCGTCATACCTGCAAGACTCCTCGCCGCCGCTTCAGACATCTCTTTATCAGATCCGCCGCAAGCCAGAAGCTTACCGACCGTACCGGCATCACCCAGCAAGCCAACAGTCTTGATAGCCGCTTTCTTTACCGACTTGTCTTCTGCAGACAGATATTTCTCAAGCGCGCCCGATGCCGACTTGTCACCACGAACACCAAGCAGAGCAATGACATTAGCCTGTCTCTCCGCAGGTAAGTCAGACAGCACACCACAAATAGCCTTCGTGAGCTTCTCTCCACCCAGAGTTGACACAAAACGCATTGCAGATCTACGCAGACGAACATCGTCACCCTTAATAATATCCGCAACACTCGCAGCGCCTTTACCTTCGTCAATAGTCAACAAACCGCTTACGGCAACCCCGCGATGCTTATAACACTTGCCGTTCTTGTAAATATCCTCAAGAGCCTTTGTGTCTCTCATGCCTACAGCAACTGAAAGACGCGCATCCTGACGGGCATCCTTAGCACCATCACAGACCTTCATCTTGTCCAACGCTTTCTTCGCGTTCTTGCCGCCAATCTTACCAAGCGCAATCAAAGCCGCCTTAGCGGAAGCCTCACAGCTGCTTTCTGCAAGCTTCGCGATATCTTTAACAGCTTTCCTGTCACCACGCTCGCCAAGACTGCTGGCAATACCGACCTTTAACTTGTCCGGCGCCTTGCTCAAGCCATCTCTCAACGCCGCGCCAGCCGCTTCCGAATCTTTCATCCGCTCAAGAGTAAGCCTCGCATAATGCGACATGATGTCGTCATTCAGCAGCTTCGCCAATACCGGCACACATTTCTCCGAACCAACTCTCTGCAACATGCGACATGAGAATATCTTCGCGTCACCTGTCGCATCTTTTGACTCAATAATAGCGATCAGCTTCTCCTCAATCGCACCATGCTCAGCTACAGGCGTATCAACTATCACCTTATGAGCCGCAACCGGAGGAAACCCTTTTCCCCCAGCCATCTTATACTTCGCCAGATCTTCCCATACATCCGCCCCGGCAACCCGCGCCATAACGCAAACCGCCATAAATATCGTCATCAATTTCTTCATCATAATTACTCCTTTATTAAACCCTCTGTGTCCTCTGCGCCTCTGCGCGATGCCTTCTCCGCTTCACGTTTTGCGTTTTACGTTTTACGCTAAATCTGCCAGACTCCTCTTCTCGGCCTGTCAACCATCCTGCTGGCTTCAACATCACCAATAAAGTCTTCCTTATCCGGATCCCACTTCAAAGGCCTGTTAAGCTTCAGACAGATATTACCAAGATGGCATATTGTTGCCGCTCTGTGTGACCACTCGACTTCGCGGAACGGAGCCTCGCGGGTCTCAACGCAGCGTACAAAGTCCTGAACCAGCGACCGGCAACCATCTTTATAGGTCCGCAACCCGGCAGGAACCTTTAAGTCACGTAGCGTATTGTTGCCGACCTTTCCGCCCTCACAGACGTAATTCGCTCCGCCCTGCACCTTCAGCTTCTGGCCTGTCGCAAAATGATATGTCAACGGCTCACCATCTTTCGGAGGTGTAATCAGATTCGGGCCTGTATGTTCAAGCTGAAGACCGTGCATCGCCCCGCCGAACTTATGGCCTCCCCAGTCAGTCATCATGCCGCCTGAGTAATCTTCCCATGTCCTGAATCCTTTACCGCCAAGGCCATAGCTACGTCCACAACGATACGCATTGTACGGTGCCCAAGGTGCAGGTCCAAGCCAGAGGTCCCAGTTAACGCCATCTTTCTTCGGGTCACCCTTACCTGGAAGATAACAAGGCCTGGATGGTCCGCCAGGATTGGCATTGGCTTCCAGAACCTTACCAAACAGTCCGCTGTTCGCCGCACAGGCAGCCCTGCCATAATCCTGCCAGACTCTCTGGCTTCCGCCCGCCGCTATACGTCCATACTTTCTTGCCGCGTTAACAATCTTACGCCCTTCAGCAATCGTGAGTGTAAGCGGTTTCTCACACAACACATCCTTGCCTGCTTTACAGGCATCAATCATCATCTGCGCATGCCAATGATCCGGCGGCGCACAGAAAACCATATCGATATCATCACGAGCCAGAACCTCACGATAATCCTCATATCCCTCAACATTGTTCTCTCCGTATTTTTGCTTCACCTTGCCAAGAACAGATGCCAGCTGGGCCGACTTGACATCGTTGACAGCCACGACCTGAATTTGAGGCTGCGACATAAATTCACGCAATACATCGGCGCCGCGGCCGCCCATTCCAAGCCCGGCCATAACAATACGCTCACTCGCCGCAGGCACACCATTAGCGCCCAACGCATTGGATGTGATAATATTAGGCAATCCTATAGCCGCCGCACCGGCAACCTTCATGAAACTCCGTCGTTTAAACGTTCTCTTCAAGTTCATCGCTTCCTCCTTCTAAGGTATTATTACTTTTAGCCCCTCACCTTGATCCTCTCCCCAAAGTGGAGAGGAAAATCAACAATCCTCGTATTATTTAAGCATTAACAAACAAAATACTACCGAAAAGACCACAAGACTACTTGCACATTCTAGGCGAATATTTGTAAATTATCGGCAAAGGCGGGGAGGCGGGCAAAACAGAGCGGTAGGGCGCCGCACGTCCGCCATAGCCTTGGCGACGACGGAAACCCATAAGCCATAACAAACAACACCCCAACACCTCGTTAACACTGTCAAACCAATTTAGAAATGTCCCCATTCTTAACCATTTAGAAATGTCCTCTTTTGGACCTTCCGCTAAACTGTAGTCTTTGTATTTCCATGCTATGTGACCGGCTGCAGGCATCGGCCTGAA
>JAUUYL010000079.1 GCA_030590485.1 Lentisphaerota bacterium
CTGCTCACGAACGGATTGAAACCGGAGCCGGTGAAGGTCAAGCCTAAGGCCGGCGAGGGTGTCGGATGTGTCGAAGCCCCGCGAGGTATCCTCTTCCATCGCTATGTGTTCGATGAGAAGGGACTTTGTACAAAGGCTAACATCTGCATACCAACCGGGCAGAATCACGCAAACATCCAAAAGGACTTCGAGGCTTTAGCACCGCAGATTATAGATCGGGATCAGGACGAGATTCGCCTGCTTCTGGAAATGCTGGTTCGTTCATACGATCCGTGCATCTCATGTTCGACTCACTTTCTGAACGTCGAGTTTGTATAAGCTGTTTGTGCTCTAATGAAGCCGATACTCATTATCTGCCTTGGCAATCCTTTGATGCGGGACGAAGGAATCGGAGTTCGTCTGGCTTCAGAGCTTATGGTTCATCTTGCCGACAATCCTCATGTCGAAATTATGGATCTTGGAACAGGGGGGCTTTCTGTATTACACGCGATTGTGGGGCGGGAGAAAATCATATTTGTAGATTGTGCGATTATGGGGCAATCCCCGGGTCTGATACATCGTTTTACACCCGAGCAGGTATGTTCGAAGAAGGTACGGATGCGTTACTCCCTGCACGAGGGTGACTTGCTCAATACAATCGAACTTTCTCGCCGTTTGGGGGAATGCCCTGATGACATTGTAATCTTTGGTATCGAGCCGATGGAAATATCTCATGGTGAAGGACTAACGAGCGAGTTGGAAAACAACATCCAGGAATACGTCCAAACCATACTGAAAGAACTTGATAGAACATGAAGAACATACACGTTTTCTTATTCATTCTCACACTTTCCTGGGTCGGCATTTCTATATGCAATTACTCCGCCGCCAGCCAGGTCAATGAGGCAAATATATCTGATTTCGCCAATAGGCTTTATGATGTCGGTATTACCGGCGAGAAATCCATTTGGAATGGTTATGACCGTCATGACTTTACCTATGATAGTCGCCACTGCATTGTCGTAGTCCCAAAAATTCCAGCAGACCACCTCCCCTGGATATGGAGGGCGCGTTTCTTTGGCCATGAACCTCAGACAGACCTTAAGCTCCTGGAAAAAGGGTTTCATCTTGTTTATATGGATGTCGCAAACCTTTTTGGTTCTCCGTCGGCTATTAATCACTGGAATACCTTTTACAATTATCTGACCAGGCACCATCACTTCCACCGGCGCCCTGCCCTGGAAGGGATGAGCCGAGGTGGCCTGATTGTTTACAACTGGGCCTGTGCCAATCCTGAGAAAGTGGCCTGCATCTATGGCGACAATCCCGTTTGTGACTTCAAAAGCTGGCCTGCCGGCCGAGGTAAGGGAAAATACCATCAACCCTCCTGGGAAGCTTGTCTGAAAGCTTATGGTCTTACGGAAGAACAGGCCTTGGCCTATAAGCACAATCCAATTGATAACCTTGAACCGTTAGCCCGTTCAGTAGTGCCTCTTCTGCATGTATGCGGCACTTCTGATACAGTTGTTCCGATGCCGGAAAACTCAGACATTGTTGAAAAACGCTATAAGAAGCTCGGCGGCAAAATCACCGTCATTCGCAAGTCCGGTCAGGACCATCATCCTCACAGCCTGAAGGATCCGGCGCCTATTGTTGATTTCATCCTCTCTTGTACCACAGCCAATCATGACAAGTTCCACTGTAATTTGCGGCACGGCCTGACAAACTGCCGCATCAAATTCAAACGGGAAAAGAAGGGCCGTGTAGCCTTCCTGGGCGGCTCTATTACCTACAACCCGGGTTGGCGTAACATGCTCTGCCAGTACCTGCAACAACGTTTTCCTGAGACTCAGTTTGAATTCATCGCTGCCGGCATACCTTCAACAGGTTCGACACCCGGAGCTTTTCGTCTGACACACGACATCTTCAAAAACGGCCCGGTCGATTTGCTTTTTGAGGAAGCGGCTGTCAATGATGCAACAAATGGTCGCTCCGATATTGAACAAATTCGTGGTATGGAAGGAATCGTACGCCAGGCTCGTATGCTTAACTCCAATATTGACATCATCTTGATGCACTTTGTCGATCCTGAGAAGATGAAAGTTTACAATGAAGGTAGCGTGCCGGCTGTAATTCGTAACCATGAAAAAGTAGCCGAATATTATCAGTTGCCGTCGTTGAACTTAGCCCTCGAAGTGAATGAGCGTATCAATGCGAAACAGTTTGATTGGCCAAATGATTTCCGCAATCTACATCCTTCACCTTTTGGCCAGAATGTTTATTTCCGCTCAATGAAACACTTGCTGGATACCGCATGGGCTCAACCGTTACCTGAAAACACTCGACTGACACCTAATCCCATGCCCGCAAAAGCCCTTGACAAGTTCAGTTACTATCGCGGTCGTTATGTGGATATCGATAATGCGGAATTGGTCGAAGGCTTTATCTATGATCCCCTCTGGTATCCTAAAGATAATATTGGGACACGGTCAGGTTTTGTCAATGTACCTGTGCTTCAGGCAAGTCAGCCTGGTGCTATACTCAAGCTCAAATTCAAGGGTACTGCTATCGGTATTTTTGCCATTGCCGGCCCCGATGTGGGTATTATTGCCTGCAGTATCGATGACTCAATTTTTCGTCAAATAGACCTATTTACTCGATGGAGTCCAAATCTTCACCTACCCTGGGCCTATGTTCTCGACGCCGAATTGGGGCCTGGCATTCACGAGCTTACCCTCAAGACAACTGACCAAAAAAACTCAAAAAGCGGTGGCCATGCCTGCCGCATCGTGCACTTTCTGGTTAATTGAGATACACTTATGCTGGTAGTTTTCGTCTGTACAGATGAAGAAAGCCCTGGCAACTTTCTCAAGCTGCCAGGCCTATGATAGGCAATGAGGTGGACAGCGCTGCAATAGTAAATAATCAATTTCCCTGATCCACTCCGCAAATCGTATTGTTTTCCTCCCTTGAATCGTTATCCCCCTGGTGTTAGAATAACTTGTCTATGTTGAAATCATATTTCCTATCAATTCGAAACACAAATGGTTTTATATTTTGGGTGAAGAGCATGAAGAGATGGCTTTATATCGCAGTTGTTGTTCTGTTTGTTCTCAGTAATGTATGGGCGAGCGCTGAAGAGTTTAGCTGGCAGAAAACACATGCTAAGATATCTTCAATGGGTGACATCGAGTGGGCACCACAACCGTTCACGTTTGAAAATGGGGATTCTGTTCGCTATATCGATTATGCAGGAGGGAATAATTCAAACGATGGTTTGACCAAGGATACTCCGTGGAAACACCATCCATGGGATCCGCATGCCTGGGGAAATTCGAAGCAGTGCCAAGGGATTCACACGTACGTGTTCAAACGGGGAGTGTACTACAGGGGCACAATGAATGCCCTTGAATCGGGCAGGAAGAGGAACCCGATCCGTCTGACAAGCGATCCGGCCTGGGGTACAGGGGAAGCTGTGATCTCCGGCGGATACAGGATCACAGGCGGATGGAAAAAAGGGGCCGAGAATAAGGACATTCCTGAGGCTGAAAAAGTCTGGTATATTGATCTCGATTTCGCACCGCGTACCGTATATCTCGTGGAACCATCAGGAAGGTTCGCTTCAAAAAATGATAAAATAACACGCATCCCTCTGGCGCGGATGCCGAACTGGAAAGTGTCTGATCCGGAGGATGTGAAAAGTGAATGGTGGCACTGGGACAATCCGGGGCATCCCTATTTTCACCTAACCATGAAAGCCGAAAAGGGCGGAAAAATCCTTGCTATGGGGAAGGACACGAAGCATATCACAGGCCCAAAAGAACTCTACATGGGCGCAATGATATGGGCGGAGTTTGGCTGGGTTGATGGCACCCCTTATCCCTCATATGTTCAGGGATTTGACGCCGAAAAAAAGGCGCTCGGTTTCGAAGGGTACCTGGGGAGTGCGAAATCGCGCGTTATAAGCCGGAACCACAGGTATTACCTTGAAGACAAACCGCATTACCTTGACGATCCTGAAGGCGAATACTGGTTTGAAAAGAAGGGAAAGGGTGGAAGGCTTCATATTATCCTGCCTAACGGACAGAACCCGAACACGGCGGTGATCGAAGCGGGAAAAGAGACCACTCTTATTGATCTTACGGGACAGAAGCATCTTATTGTAAGCGGCCTAACATTCAGGTTCGCAAATGTGTCCTGGAACCTAACAGAGATTCCATGGTTATATTCACAGAAATTCAGGCTCAAGAAACACATCTACCCGGCCTGTATCAGGGTCTGGGGGCCTGCTAACGATATTACGGTTGCGAACTGCAGATTCGAACATATCAATAATGGTGTATTGATGAAAGCAGTCAACCCGGGCGACCGTATTGACAATATTATTGTGCGTGACTGTGAATTCCGGGATAGCGATCACAACGGTATAAGCATTGAAGAAGGGCTGCTGTGGGGAGATACCCTTCCGGACCGGGCGGGCCATTTGTTCGACGTGAAGATCCTGAGAAATTACCTATACAGAACCGGACTGCGTTCTCCCCGGGTTGGGGCAGCGGATGCCATAAACGTCGACAACGCGGAGACTCTGGAGATCGCTGGGAATGTCGTGGCACGTTCCTGGCATGCCGGAATAAATGTCCGCGGCGCCAAGATAAGCAGCAATGTCAGGGACTGTCCGCTTACCCGTATTCTCATCTACCAGAACAAGGTAACAGACTCGATACGAACCGGTGATGACTGCGGTAATATTGAGACATGGCAGGGAGGCAGCGCGTATGTGTTCAACAATGTCTCCGGTAATCCGGGAGGATACCGGCACGATCACTGGATGTCAGATCAATCGACAAAGACACCTGGAGGCGCACGGTTTGGAATGGCGTATTATCTTGACGGCGGCTTCAAGAACTACTATTTCAACAACATCGGCTGGGGACTGAGCAACGACATCAGGAGCAGGCACGGCGCCACAACCATGTTCCAGGAGATTATAAGCTATCAGAATATGTTCTTCAATAATACAGCCTATAATTTCGTGAAAGGAACCCGGCGTCAGGCTCCGCAGGCGGGCCGGAATAAGTTCATGGGAAATATCTGGGACAGTATCAGCGACTGGGTGTTCTGGCATACCAAACCTGCTAAAACATCTGAAGACGGCAATGAAAGGGACGCGGGGAAAATAGAAAAGAATTACGCTCTTGAGACCAATGCGTTTACAGGTAATGTTTTTCATAATATCACGGCGAAATACGGTTCATTCAAGTCATCTGGAAAGTGGCATTATACCTTTGAAGAGTGCAGAGGAGTGCTTGAAGAAGTCAAATCGATCGCCTACGACCTCGGTGTTGTCGCGTACAAACCTGTTATGAATGATCCTGCGAACAAAGACTTCAGCCTGACCGAGGATTCACCAGCTATTGATCAGGGCGTAAAGTGTTTTGTGCCCTGGCCTCTGTACGCCATAGTTGGTGAGTGGAACTTTTATCCGGCCGGCAATGATCCGACCAGGATATTGGATGAGCACTGGTACATGACACCCTATTACTATATTAGGGATAATTATTATCAACAGCCCATGTTTCCCCTAACTGGAGTAAATATTAAAAAAGAAAATTATGTTAATGGTCCGCTTGAAGACTGGACAAAGGGGGCGTGCACCTTCAACGGTGAAAACCAGTACGCGGTCTGTCCAAACACTATACTGAACAAAACCCTTACAATACCGATTAGGTTCAGATGGGACAAGAATGGACAGAAAGAGGACAGGAAAGTCACAGGCAGGGATTTCAACAGCCCCCAGGTCTGGGATTCCAATTTCTGTATCGAAGCGTATTTCAAGACAGAATCGAAAGACTGTGTCCTGGTGCAGAAAATGGCCGAATCCGGCTATGAATTGACCATTGACAGTTCAGGCAGACTTCTGTTTACAGTAAAAGCATTTGGCGCTTCATCCGAGCTTAAAAGCAGAAAAAAGATCAATGACGGGAAGTGGCATCACGTGATAGCTGAGGCCGACCGCTCAGCTAAAGAGTTCACTATTTATGTTGACGGCAAGAGAGATTCTTCAGGTTCCGGTATCGGCAGTGCGTCCATAAACAATGACAGTGATCTTTTTGTCTGCGGAACTCCGAATGGTAAGTACTTAAAAGGAACTGTTGAATTTGTGCGGATATCGCTCGGAACTCTTAAAGACGCGAAGACTGACATCAAAGAGCTGTATAGTTGGCAGTTTGACGGACCATTTCTACGCGATTTCGCGGGAAGCAAGCCGAAAGGCAAGAGAGACGCGGGAGCGCTTGAATTGATCAACTGACCAATTCAAAGCAGATGCTTTGACGTTAGGAACAATTTGACCATGAACCGGATACTTCTTTGAAAGGCAGACTCGTGAATATTCATTCTATCAGAGGCGCCGGGAGACTCTGCTGCCTGGTGACGATGGGCCTCGTAGCCGCTATCTTCTTCAGTGAGCGGCAGGTTTACGCAGCCGGAACATCATCGAAGGCGCAGCAGCTCAACTATCATTTTGACGGTACCATCTCGCGGGAGGTGTTGGAGAACTACCTGGACCATTCCGTGACAATGGCATATTTCCTGGTAACGGGAAAGGCGGAGGGCAACCGGGAATATCTCTACAGGGAAGATGACATCCGCCTTATTCGGAACATCGGAGCCAAGTTCGTCGGACGTGCCATCTATCGCTGGAACGGAGAAAACCGCCTGAACGATCCCAGCTTCTGGGCGGATGCAAAGGCATTGATCGACAGAGTCCATGCGTTCGATGCGGACGTTATATTCCAGGGATGTCTGTTCGAAACGATCAGCAGAAGGGTGGACAGCGTGAAAATCCCTTCCTGGGTGTTCACGGAGTTTGGCCTCCCGGTGGAGGACAGGACATTTTCATACGAAGCCATGCTCAACAAGGATGGCAAGTTGGTCAACCATTGGGGCCGCAGCAGCGTACCCGATGTCACGAGGCTTGAAACGCAACTGTGGTTCTACTACCTTGCCGGCTCGTTCATAAATCTCGGCTGTGAAGCCCTTCATCTGGGGCAGGTGAGACTCATCGGCATGGCCGATCCGGATTTGAAGGAACGGTCCCGCCTGCTGAAGAGGATACGTGCTTATGCAAAGATCCACGCCCGCCGTCATCTGGTGCTGCTGGATGCGCATGTGCCAACGTGGGGCATGATCGTCGACGGCGTAAGCCTTCTGGATTTCAATTCGTTTCCGCTGCGCATAAAGGAAGTGCCCAAAAGATCCTATGAGGCGGTGCTGGAAGTGAACCACCTCGATGCCATTTTCCAAAAGAGCAAGGGGTGCATCTCACCCAGCGGGTGGAGGTGTGAGAGCCTGCCGTACCTTGTCGAATTCGACAATTACGGCAGAAGTCGATCTCCCAATGTCGCCAATCTCAATTCGCATTTCGTGTGGGGCTGGGATGAGATTTCATGGCTCTCTCTCCAGGACGAGGAATCCCGAAACAAATGGCTCGAATACGCCTACAACTGGATTAAAGAAACCGATCCCAATGGGCATTTACAGATGCCTGTGAGCCGGATGATCTCATGTCCCAACGAGACGCTTGGCAGTTACCGAGCCAATATCAAGAGTCCGGCCTGTCCGACCGGATACTCACAGGAAGAGACGATCAAGAAGATATGGAGCAATGCGCGCAAGCAATGAAAACCGCACTGCGCGATCGAGATGTCACGAACTGGAGTCGTGCCGATGCGCAGAATTGGAGACGAATGGACGAGATCATTGTGGGTCGAGTAGACGTAACATAGCTCTCTCATATCGGCATGCTTTGTATTCCCTGTTTTCCGGCTCTACCGATTAAACCACCTAAAACCAGTCGTTTAGTAACATAATGATATCGCTTTTCGCCATTCTCGCCTGGATCAGGGGCGGCGCTGTGGGACAAACGGTCATCTCCGAGCCAAGTCGTGTGAATTGGCTGGGCACAGATCCGTTAGACGGTTTTCTGATGACGGAACTTGCAGAGCCCGGCCGATCCAGCGGTCCCTTGCTGTCCGAGATAACCATTACCGATGGCGAACGGCACCGCATAGGTTTCGTGTGGGACGGTTCGAACAGAACACTCTACGTCGATAGCATTGCAGTGGCTCAAGACATGCAGGGCAGTCTGGTAAGCTCATCTAACGGCCTGTACATCGGCGCCGGCAAAGGTATGCAACCAGGAACCTACTGGTCTGGCTTGATAGATGATATCCGCATCTACAACCGAGCCGTGAGCCCATAGCAAATCGAGGCCCTGGCACAATAGGCCGCCTCAGACAGAAACAAAACGCATAGAACACTCAAAGGGCTGGCAGCTTGAAAGAGTTGTCAGCTCTTTGTTTTTGGAGTCGTTCACCTATGAAGAACTCAAAGTCAAAAACTAAAATCCCTGTTGCCACAAAAAACTTTCTTTGAGGCATCCTCGTTACGACGTATCAGTTAACACAATCCGCCATGATCAGGACAATTCTCAGCCAATTGAATTTCGATCGCAAGATAAATCTCCTTAAAGTAAGCTGTATGTGATTGTCCTACTCCGGGAACGCCATGACTTCCACTAAGTGCCGACCTGTATTGGCTGAATTACGAGTCTGCGTGACGCGGATATAGCGTACTCTACGTGGCTCAAAGCGGCATGTGTACCCACGTGCGGTGACAGGCTCCTGGTTAGTACGGCGATCGGCGACCATTTTCCACGTCTTACCCTCCAGTGAGGTCTGCACAGTGAAGCCGTAATGTCGCTTGTCACCAAAGTAACCAACCACCACGATCCGGCCTACAGGGGTAGGCTTTTGCAGATCCACCTGCCACCATGCCTCAGGATGTTGTATGACATCAGTTGCCCAATAAGCATTGGTATTGTTGCTCCAGCCGTCGTTGGCCAGACGAGCCAAGTGTCCCGGTAGCGCATGCGAACAGGTGGCCGGCTTGCCCGTGGTCAGGCTGGCAGCATTGGGTTTGAACGCCTCATGGTACTTCTTCCACAGTCGCCTGGCCACCGCCACACTGTCACCGCTTGGTTCAGTGGGATACGTCTCCTGCCCATCCGACCATTCGACCATCCACTGTCGCAGCTTCCGGCCGAATTCAGCGTCATCAAAAGGTAATTTGTTTTTCAGGGATTCGCTCACCTCGTACAGATA
>JAUUYL010000078.1 GCA_030590485.1 Lentisphaerota bacterium
AAGGACTACCGCGAGGCGGTGCGGACCTCTTTGGCTGTCTCGCCTTGTGTTTACCTGTAGCTCGAGTCTTTGCTCGTGAACAATGCGCAAGATTCTCTATGCAAATCTTCTTGGCCTCATGGATCAAGCCGATCGCGTCACTTGCCCTGTTTCGCATCTCCTCAGTAATGGCAGCGTTAAGCGCCCTTGACCACTTTTGATGAACTGCAGCGTAAGCAGAATCAATGGCCTTCCGAGACCTTGCGCCACGTCGCTTCAGCCCCAGGAGGCTCAATGCTTCGTCATACGACATTACGTGTTTGCTAGCCATAATTATCACCTAACCCTTACCAACGCAGTTGCGATCTCACGGAAGTGTTCCACTAAAAGTTCTTTATCACCGATAAACCTGTACCTGAGTTGACCGTTCACGGTTGAGGCAACCTCTTTCAGGCATGCTTCATTAACGTCTGAGGGCGAACCACCAATTCCTATGACATCTATTACAATTCCGTGATTTTTGATGTCTTGAGCCACTTTCTCCGGTCTTCCTCCATGGCCATCGGTAAGAAGTACTATCCTGTTCTGAACGCCCTTTACGGTGTCAGCTAAGATATTGGCGGCTGAGCTCAAGCCTTTCAGAATATCCGTACCGCCCTCCGAATCGACCTTGCGCAAGGGAGCTAAAAGAGAGACCTCCGCATTCTTCATCGAGCAATTTCTGCAAACCACATTCGCATACGAGTCAAAGGTAACCGCTCCTGCCAGATCAGCAGGAGCGGTATCATTCTTGACTGCAATATAGTTCTCAACGGCCAGCACGGCGGCTCGAAGGCGCGACGGTGGATAGTCGTGATAGGACATGCTTCCAGAGCGGTCTATAACGAAAACCGTTTTCTCGGCACATGACTTCCCTGATTCCTGCCTGTTTCCAGGAAGGGATTTTCTCTGCCGCAATCTATCAATAAGAGCTATATCTGCAGTTTTCATATTAGCTGTTTTCCTTAATGTTCTTCGCCGCGCTGTCGATTTCCTCGTCTGACAGCCCCATCTGGTGGCTGATCTCACCAACCTGAGACTTACCGGACTTAAGATCTGTCACCGTCACATGCACGATGCCGCTTCTTGAGTATTCGTATTTTACTTCAATACGCGGCTCGTTAGTCGGCCCACAGGGCAACCCTGAGAGGGTTACTGTATCTATATGAAGGCAATCCTCCAGAGACTCGCCTTCCTGTCCCTGATACACTTTAACATCTGCTGTTGTCTGACGTTCATCTGTCAGGGCAAACGTTTCCGAGCATGATGCAGGAAGCGCTGTATTCTTCTTGATAATGGGAGTGAATCCTTCCAGCCCGTTATCCGGATCTATAGCCGCACAGCCAAGAGCATGTGCCGCCACGTTCGTGAAGCTTCCGCCAGGAAGCGATAGGATTTCGCTACCGATTATAGAATAGACTTTGCGTCCATCCTGTTTGGCCATATGCGCTGCCGAGATAGATGCGCCCTGAGCAACAACCAGATCAACATCAGTGTCCTGACGAGCATCCTTCCCCATTATCTTGTTAATGAGTTCCCTCACCATAGGCATTCTTGTTGCCCCTCCAACCAACACTGTATCTTCTATATCAGCCGGATTCATATTGACCGAGTTAAGCGCAGAACGTACTTTCTCCGCTGTCTGCTCAAGAAGATCTGCAGAGTCAGACTCGAACTCATCGCGTGTATAGGTGAAGCTAATCTGCTCACTTCCGGCACGCATGTTGAAGACGGCTTCCGACCTCGTTGAGAGCGACTCCTTGAGTCGTTCCGCACGATCCTTTGCCTCCTGACACATTGCTGCATCAATATCAGGATCGAGAGTGATGCCTTTTGCCTGGCATTCACTTGCAATCCTCGCCATAACACGGAGATCCCAATCCGTTCCGCCAAGATCCCGAGCACCATCTGTTGCAATGGCCTTGACTTCGCCGTTGCTGACTTCGACTATCGTGACATCAAAAGTTCCGCCACCGAGATCGTAGATCATATAGCGGCGCATGTCTGCACCGTTATGATTCAATCCATAGAAGGTCGCAGCAGCTGTAGGTTCATCCATACAGTCAAGCACATGAGCTCCCGCAATCTTACCGGCGTTAATGGTTGCCGTACGCGCATCGTCACGGAAATAATTGGGGCATGTGATTACAATATCACCCACCTCATGACCCGTGTACAGCCGCGCATCATTGAGCAATTTCTTTATGATAAGTGCAGACAACTCTTCCGGAGTCCATTCTTTGCCATTGTGATCGACAAAGAACGCGATAGGCTTTCCGTCACCATCAACTTTACCCATCTGCCTTTTGATTTCCCGTACAACACATTCAGGATATGCTGCTGCGAGATTCTTTGCTTCCTTTCCCACTATCATTTCGCCTGAAGGAAGCATGCAAATTACTGACGGCGTTGTGAAATCGCCCTCAGAATTCTTAATAATTCTGGGCTGCCCAGCCTCATCAAGACATGTTACCACCGAGTTGGTCGTCCCCAAATCTATCCCCAATGTAATACCCACTGTAATCTTGTTCATCTTATACCTGCCTTTCTGTTGTATAACGGTTTATTGCTACTTCTTCTGGCCTTACTACGCGGCCATTGAACATCCATCCGGTGCGGACACGTTCCGCAATTTCGCGATCCCTGACTGCCTCCTTTCTTATGACGCGAACTACCTTGTGAACGGATGGATCAAGAATGGCTCCGGTGTCCTGCATTGCAGAGAGGCCATGTCGTTTCATTGTATCGACGAGCTCCTGCTTGATACCATCAAGCACACCGGTAAAAACAGATCTCCAGTCGTCCTGATCTTCGCAACTCCTGAGCCACTTGCCTGCGCTAGAGATACTGTCGAACAAAAGAATAAAATCATTAATAATGGGCTTAAGGATCGAATTCTGGACAAACTCTTCTTCGTACGCTTTGACGCGTGAGGACATCGTTCGGAGCGTTTCTGCCTGATGGTCTGATTCAGACGACGACTTCAATAGGTCCTGTATAGTTGAATCCTGGGACGCGATGACTTCGGCCAATGATTTCAACGCCTGCAACACATCTTCATTGCTTGCTTCGGGCGCTATTATGCGTTCGGTCTCCTCTATAGAGTCCACTTCCGGCTGAATCGAATACTCATCGACGGAGCACGCTTCAGGCTGACAAAAGGCAGTTTCATTTTCGTCATTGCGTACAGGCAATACTTCAATAGCATCATCTTCGATATCGAGGATGGGTTTACTGTCGACAGACGACTTAGTATCGTTATCGTCCTCTGAGACGATAAACGCTTTTGCTCTTTTGTATATTTCTTTCATGGTGCTCATTTCCTCCTTTTCCTCTGTTTTGATTTCATCTCCTTTGAAATACGCCTGCTATCAAGAGGCAGCGAATAAAGTTTTACTTCGGCGAATAAAGGCGAATAAAGGGTCTTACGCTGGCGAATAATGTCCGAATAAAGGGGTGCCTCTGAGAGAATAAAGGCCTGCCTGACATCTCGAAGCTGTTCAAAGGTGTTTATGAAGGTCTTCTCTACTAAATCTACAGAGAGCCGTTTTCTTAATGTCCTTACACAGCTGTCGTATACCGTCTCGCTTGACGCCACAATCAAAGTGGAGTCGCATCCGTTTTTAAAGTTACGACGAGCACTAGAGACCACCGATCGAGAAGAGCGCTCCAACTCCACAGCGAGCGATGAGACGATCCCATCGACAAATCGAACTGCCACCAGGTCACAGCACTTCAGCTCCGGAAACACAGCAAGATAACCAGAGTCAAAAAGGAGAGCTCTTACCTCCTCCTTCATTCTCCTGTGCTCGTCGCTCTCGCGACCCCTCTTTATATTAAGATAGTCCATGTAAATATTCCTTTCCTAGGTCGGTGGGCATCCATAGATCCCGCGGGCGATGATCACCAGTTGACTTACGCTCAACCGCAATGAACTTATGGGCCAACAATTCGTCTCTCACACGTCCACCCTTAGTCGCAGACCAGCCAAGGTTCTTGTAATGATCAGCGACACCATGTCCAGGATGGGCGACACAATCCCTGAGCAGCGCTTCATGATCAGCAACCAAGGAAGGCAGAGCGGCAGCTGTGTCAGGCTCTGGATCAGGACAACATTCTGGAAAAACATCCTCAAAGCTGATGTTATATTCCTGAGGTGGACGCTCTGGAGACAGAACGCAAAGACTCTCTAAGTGAGCGAGATGTGGCTCCATAGCTGCTTTGATATCGCTCTCCTTCGGATACTCTCCGAGATCATACAGGGGAGCTTTCCCTTGAATCGGTTGAGGAAACGAATTCCCGCCAATGATGAATTCGCCTTTATCAAGATGTTGAATCGTTTCTACTAATTCATCACCGGCGCCAAGCATTTGAGACGCCGTTCGAGCCTCTGCCCGGTCCTGTAAATGCATAACAATAATGATTCCTATATTTGCGGCAAAGCCAGCGCCCAGTTGAGACGGAAATTGGGAGCAGAAAAAGAGGCCCCATCCGAATGAGCGGCACTGCGACAGTGCCGTTTTAAAGAATGATACATGCCTTGAGCCGGGTTTAGATTCGGTAAATTCCTTCGCAAAAAAGTCGACGAGTTCATCGTATAGTGTTAGACAGGTGAGCTTTGCTGTGTGCCCTGCAGCTGACATTTGCTGCAAGCGCTTATCAATCCTGCAAGCTTCCCACATGTGCTTAACAAGAGGTGATTGGTGCGAGTAATCTAGACAGGCCCAGGAAAATATCTTTCTGACGTCAGGACCGGTGCAAACACGCGCACCTATTGAGCCAAGAGCTTGGACAAATGGACGTAGACGAGAAGACAGAGTGTTGTACTTATCTTTCTTCTTTCCGGCATTATCCAACACAACAAGGCTCTGTTCAGGGCTCAACCCCGGGACGCCGGGCGGCATGGATGACTCAACGGCCTCAAACAGACCAGGCGCATCAGGCCAAGTTCTATCATCGAGCCGCGCAATGGGTGCTATCTTCTCAAATCGCGTTAGCCGGGATGTTAGAGGGTCACCAACTGGTTCCCATGGGTTTTCATAAAATTGGGAGGGATCAAGAACGACGCCTTTAGGGAATTTCTGAAAGAAGCGAGATCCCTCTTTCTTGCTGTCTATAAATTCAAAGAAGATTCTTGAGGGAACCTGACTCTTCACGACGGCGGCGATATTTGTCTTTCCATACCCCGTACCCCCCAAAAGCAATGCATGCTGAGTGAAGGCTTCGAATGGCACGACAATCGGAGTGCCTGTCGGCTGGTGGAGACCAATGCAAATACCATCATTGGGATCAACGTGCGGAATCAATGGTTGCCTTCCAAAGCCCATGGCATTCGCCGCTGCTTTCGGCCCCATAATACGTCCAGCCAAATTGGCTGCCATCTCAGCCTTAGCTCCTCCTTGGAGAGGTGAAGCGGCCATTTCCACAATAAGATCGCGATATACTGGGTCGTCTTGGCAGCCAGAAGCCTCAAGCAGTTCTCTGCATTCCATATACCGTTCAAGCTGATTTTCTCTGTTGGCTCTTTTCGACATCTCATTCTCCTGTTTCGTTTGATTCATGAGACACTCGCCCATGCACTGAAGATCCTGATGCTGGGCAAAACGGTTTAGGGGGGCGGCGCACTTCGAGTTTTCCATCTACCTCCACCCATGTGTTCCAGTTTTTGAGTTCTTTCTTGAGGCAATTTTCACAGTAAAGAAAAATGCCGTCCTCCGTAGAGAGCGCCTTGCAATGTTGCAAGCAGACTGTGCAACCACAGCGAAAACACCGCTCGTATTCTTCTGTAAATTTCCCTGATATTATGCACTTCGCCTTAAGGTCCGTGACGGGAACCAGAAGCCCAGAACAAGTAATCATAAGTTTGCTGCTTGTATCGCAGCGTAATGTGTTCCCCTGCCTAGACCATTGCTCCGAACTCGCCTCTACCGCGCCACCGTCAGGAGCAGAATCAAAATCGATCGTATGCGCGAACCCCTGGCTTGGTGTAAGCATGTCAGCCGAAGGTGGAGGCCCCGCGTGTGTCGACTGCGCGTTTGGATGCGGTTGACTGCCGCTTGAATGGTGACTGCAAGCAGGAGCTCCAGGCCCCTTGAGCCATGACACTATATGGGCCTTAATCCTAGCGAAACATGTCTTTATCGTAGGTACGGGCATTAGTAGTTCCCTCCTAACAATTGGATCAATAATAGAAGCAACAAAACTGAATAGATTATGAATGCAGCTTTTTTCTGTATATTAAGACCACTCAAAACGCTCTTTGGTAAAACCGCTGGAATGGAGATAATTGTCAGAACACTCATTGCGAACAACCAGGCTTTCACATGCGGCAGATGATGCATTTCAGGGATAGGACAGGCAGCCGCAAGAAGCGCCCCTGTGAGGACGGAAACAGACTGTCCAAGCCGAGAAACGTTCCCTTGCAAAATGGCGGCCTGGGCGAAAGCGGCAGGGATCAACAATAGCAATGCTGCTTTAATAACAAACGAGAAGGTCGGCGGATGAAGATACTGACACCAATCGACGAATGATTCGTAACTGCCTGACAGTATATCTGTGTCAGCATAACCTAGTAGCAGAAAGATCTGTTGCATTTTCTAATCCTTTCGTTTGAAGACTTGACCGCAGTATTCACACCGCGCCTTGAAATCAGAACGTGCTACGCGGACCTTAAAAGGCCTTATGCACACGCACTCATAGAGCTTAAGCTTCGACTTTGATGCTGCGACGCAGTCGACCTCCGGTTCAGGAATGACTGGAGGTGCAAGATCTACCTTCCTCAGGAACAGAACAAAAGGAGTGTCTTCGGCAAGATATTTTGTGTATCCCCGCTCATCGACTTTGAGTCCAAGACTGAGCGCTTTATCACGGAATGCCTTGTTGTGATAGTTCCGCCTGCCTGGCTGGCCATATTTATCCTGCCACTGATGAAGCAACTCATGGAGAAGAGTCCCTACAACTTGCCAGAATGGATCGTTACGAAGATGCGATTCGTCTATTGCAATCTCGTCTCTCAGTCCAAACGCATTACGCCCATAGCGATAATGCCCATAAGCTCTTCTGAGTCGATCAACACACAGAGCGGGCGGTGTTGGGAGTTGGAGTTTAAACTCCAAAATCATTTTGTCCGCCAATTTATGCAGAGATTCTAGCGCATCTCTATGACCCCAGTCTGAAATATTCCGCTGATGAACTCTTAGTTCATTGTTTATCTGTTCGTATTCCACTGTTCGCTCCTTCAGTCTGCTTCGTTCCGGTAACTCAAGTTGTCAGATGCGGGTAGCCACGGTTCCCACTTTTTCTTCTCAACGCTAAAACCGCGTGGCCTATGTAATAAGGTGCTATGGGGCACTACTGAGATCTGTTTTGTTGTTTTTCCTCGGAAGTTCCGTGCCCCGCTGGGGTGCTGTCGCTAAAAGAGGTGAAAACTCGTTCATATTTTCGTTTCGCGGTTTTGTGACATACCCCACCCAGTCGCTCTGCGATTTCACGATCTGAGAATCCTTCTCTATGCATGATGAATGCAGACACTTCATCTTCAGGCAGGGCCATTAGATGCTTCGAGATTTGCATGGCAGCCGCGAGAATTTGTTGCGAGATTGAAGATTTGACTATCTTCCCCAAATCACCGCGAAGTAGAGGGCAATCGTCAAACGAATCAAAATCAAAGGCCACCGCTGAGAGAAAGTTATCCTCCCAGCGGTCTTGCGCTCTGTATTCTGATTTATCGTTTAATGGCATTGCTTCACCCTCTATTTTCTTCCCACAAAAACATTCCTTTAGTTCTCAGATGGAGCGACAACAAGCGCGGCCTTACGGCTCACACTTTCACTAACTGCGTTGAGCAATATCCTGCACTCTGAACAGAGCTCAAACACAACGGAGGCATTGCCGCCCTGAGCAGCGAATCGTTCCAGCTCGATCTCTTTGCCAACGACTTCTTTATTCACTATATCGAGGGCGATAGATATATCTCCTTCCGCTCTGCGGCACAAGTAACAGCGGTTTGGCAAAGAACTGCCCGTGCGTGCATGATGCTGTTCGTTTGCTTCCAGACCGATCTCAGTGTCACCTGTTGCGAGAAATATCAGTTCCTTTTTGTTTTTTCTTTTTGTTGTCATTGTGTTTCTCCTGTTATTTGGGATCTTTCGCAATCCAACTATGACGCCATCATCCCATATACAGAGAGCCTCGTCCCGTCCTCTCATTGTTCCCTTTGTTCCCGTAATGTTACTTAACGCAAACCTTATTAAGGCATGACGACTATCTATCATGATGAAGTGTCCAGAGGGGAATCGGCATGGGCAGACGACAATAAAGAGAGCAGACGGAAGCTCACTAACGAGAGCAGCCTAAAAAAGTTTAAAGAGATTATCTGCAATGACACAAAGAAGAATCCAGCCTATAGGAGATACGGGAGGAGGCTATGCAACTTCATGGGTGAAGTCAGCGACAAATTAGAGAACATTGAAGGTCTCAAGCAATGGGTAGAAGACCATGCGTTCAGGACGTATGACAGAACCGCCTTTGCGAACAGGATGGGCGAAGCTCATTATGATGCCCTGTGCGACTTGCCCAGAAAACATCACCTAGGACCTCCAAGACTCATACTCAAGAAAGAGCTATCCAGCTTCAATTAACGCATATTTAATATCTGGAGTAATACTGTATTGTTTCGTCCGCCTTGATTTTAAAACCACACCAAGATGAGGTCTGAAAAAACTACTATTAACTTTAGATATCATCGTTCTTATGTGCGTAGTTCCGTCAGATATCTCTGCCCTTACGCCTGCCTTATCCTTTACCTCAGCATCAGCTAATTTTCGTCTGAAGTCTCGGGCTAGATTTTGAGAGTCCCACACATGTTCCAAAAGATATAGAGCATCGCCTGCTACCCCTCTATGTTTGAGCGTATGAACAAGAAGTATCTCCGGCAAACCAGTAAAAGGCCACTTGATGGGTTGTAAACTAGACTTGATATAAACCTCCTTAATCTCACCGATGATGACAAGAAGGTCGCAAGACTTACGGGCGGCAACAATACGTTTGAATTCTTTTTCGGATATAGGCTTTCCTTCTGGCGGAGACATCATATCCCACAACAGAGCATACATCTGTTCTTTGCCCCCATAGCTAGAGGATTCCTCGCGCACTTCAGTCGCAGGCAGCATACCATCCGAGAAGATCATGTTAGTCATCATATTATTCAAAGACTTCGCCATTCTCTTCCCCATCTGCTGGGCTTTTCTCTTGGACAGGCCGTATACCTCGGCGCATCTGGCAATCGCTTCTTGCGTCTGCTTCTCTGTTGGGGCTGACATTAATTCACCGCAATCCAGCAAAGTTGCTTCAAGCGTCATGATCACTTGTGGCGTCACAATTTGCAGTTTCCGTCCAGCCGCAAAGGGTAATCTTAAAGTAGAAAAGGCATCTCGCGCAGCAAAATCATCACCATC
>JAUUYL010000007.1 GCA_030590485.1 Lentisphaerota bacterium
CTCCATTGCCAGAAAACTGTTGAGTAGCTTTAAAGGCACTGCGCTCAAAAGGGATATGGAGTCTGTCTTGAAGAAAATGTCTGAGTCGCTTGAAGGGAAGTTCTCTTTCGACTTGGATCGAATGACGCCTAAACGTCTTGCTCTGAGAGTAGAGGAGAAGATGAAGATGGGGTTGGGTGAGAGAGGCGGTCAAGGTCGTCGGGGGTATTGATATTTTGCCAGGCGGATTGGATGTTTTCGGGCGGGGCGGGTGTTGTGATTTTGTCGGCATCTGCGATGTCGCAGGGGCGGGCGAGGTTCTCTAGCAGATAACGGGCGCGGAAGTCGTAATGGGCGAGTAGAGGTTCGACGCCTTTTGCATCGGGCAGACGCGGGACCGTTGCCCAGACGCCGGGTGCTCTTGTCGAAAGTAGCCATTCCAAGGCTTCGGGTTCAATGCAGGGGAGGTCACATGCGATAAAAAGCCATGTTGCGGAACGGTTCCAGTTCATCGCTGAACGCATACCTGCCATTGGGCCCTTTACTCCGGGTGCGTCGGGAAGGATAGGAAGCTCACGTAAGGATGCGGGTATATCTCCGGCGCCGAGCAGGACGACATTGTCTGTGACGGTACGGGCGGCTTGGACGATGTTCTCGATCCAGGTTTGGCCCTGATGCTTGATTAGGTGTTTTGGCGTTCCGTTCATGCGGCTGGATTTCCCTCCAAATAGAATGCCGGCATATACAGGCGTTTTAAGCCATTGTTCAGGAAGCCATTGTTCGATGAATGCTGTGACGGCGTCCATTCTCTTGTCCTCAAATTCGAGTGTGAGCAGAGTTTTGCCGACTTCTTTGGGCGGGTTGTCATTGGAATCTCTTTTGAGCCATATTTTGCCGGGGCCGGGTGTCTGTTTGTGGCCTTCGACCAGAATAAGGTCGTAGAAGGGGGCGTGTTTATTGACGATCATGTGCAGGGGGGTGGTGTCCTGCTGATGTTTGCGTGTAAAGCGCTGGCCGGGCCCGTTGCCGATGACATCGGCGCCAGCTTTGAAGAAGCGGTCGGTATCCTTGCCTTCCTTATCGAGTATAAGGCCATGCGCGTCATGTTTGACCACGGCGACTTTAAGGCCTTTTCCTATGAGCCATGGAATCAGCTGTTCGACGAGAGTTGTTTTGCCTGAATCGCAAAAGCCGCATAGTGCGAGTACGGGAGTGTTGGTCGAGCAGGGTGGTTGTGGGTTTGCGCTCAAGGTTATCTCCCGCAGTCTGATGGGTCGCCTCGAAGTTTTTCGAGTCCATGTTCAAGCGCGGGCAGAACAGCTTCCAGGTTCTCCGTTGATGAACGCTCTGAGCCGGGCAGGCTGATTATTAATGTTGAATCACGTATTCCGGATACTGCGCGTGAGAGCATAGCTCTTGGGGTTATTTTAGCTGAGGCTATGCGCATGGCCTCGTCCAGACCCGGTGTCGGGCGTTCGATTACCTGTGTGACGGCTTCGGGTGTTACGTCGGACGGGGTAAAGCCAGTTCCACCTACGGTCAGGATAAGATCGATGCTGTGTCCGTGCGAGTAATGCTTCAGTTTCTCGACAATGGCCTCCTGCTTGTCCGGCACGATGTCGAGAGTGTATATGTGGGAATTCACACTCTTTTTTACCAGCTCGCAAACGGCGGGGCCTGCGGTATCTGTGGTTTCACCGCGTGAGCAGCGGTCGCTGATAGTGATGACTGCGACTTGAAATGCATTTTTTGCTACTTCCTTGATGATTTTTGCTTCGCTGCCGGCGGAAGCGTTCCCGCTGGCTGTGACCCGGGCGAAGAGCCCGAGCCTCGGCATGATGCAGTCGCCGGTCTGGTGGTAGATGTTGCAGGGGGTGTGGCAAACTTTGCCAAGTTGAGTGATAGAGAGTTGAGCTTCATTTCCCAGCTGTATGACGCTGCCGAGCCCGAGTGTTGCGAGTGGCAGTCCGGAGAGGATAATGTTTTCGGCGAAATCACCGTCCGCGAGGTTCGGGAGTTTATCCTGTTTTATGGACTCGACATCTTCCATGTTCAGGAGGCTGACCTGTCGATGCCAGTTGCCGGCATGTGCGTCGCCTTCTATGCCGTGGTTCTGCACAAAGCGTGCGGAGTCAACGGGTGTCTTTTTTTTGCCTTTAGAATCGCTGATACAGATTGTTTTTACTTTACCCATTGCCTGCTTTCCAATCTCCTGATTTTCCGCCTGTTTTCTCGACGAGTTGAATTGATTCGATTGTGATGCCTTTGTCTGCCGACTTACACATATCATAGACGGTCAGGGCTGCGACGGAGGCGGCGGTCATGGCTTCCATCTCAATGCCTGTGGAGCCGGTACATTTTGTAAATGTTTCTATATGTATAGTGTTGTCTTTTAGTTCCATCTCAACTTTGATCTGATCGATGGAGAGTGGGTGACACATGGGAATCATCTCGTGGGTACGTTTGGCGGCCATTATCCCTGCTATACGGGCTGTTTCGACTACATTGCCTTTGCTTACTGCACCTGTTTTGCGGAGGAGTCCGGCGATTTTCGGGCCGAGGTTGACTGTGGCTTTGGCGCGCGCGGTTCTGACTGTGGGTGGCTTGTTGCCTACGTCGACCATTTGTGCTTCGCCGCTTTCAGAAATATGTGAGAGTTTTCCGCTCATGAGATCAACCTCCTATAGAGACCATGCTTTCGGGTATGGTGAATTCTTTGCTTGCTCTTTTTAGGGACATAGCCTGTTCGATGCAAGATTTTAAATCTCTGGAAGCGGTTGGCGATGGTTTCAGAAGTTCGCGTACGTAAGTCCTGTTGTTCAATGCGAGGCATCCGGAGATATGTCCATTGGAGGAGAGTCTCAGTCTGCGGCATCCGTTGCAGAAGGGGTGTGAGTAGGGCGAAATGAATCCCACGATTCCTTTTTTGCCGTTTTTGTTTTTTGCATGATAGCTGGCGCAGTTGCTGCCGGTTTCTTTTTTGATGGGACTGAGTTCAAAGTCATCGGTCAGCAATTTGATGGTGTCTGAGGTCGAGAAGAAATGTTTGTCAAAATCGTACGAGAGTGTTCCGACGGGCATCAGTTCCAGAAATCGCGGGGTGAGTTCATTCTCCAGAGCGTAGTTAAGGATGTCGGCGACTTCGTTGTCGTTAATGCCTTTCAAGACCACGGTGTTCAGTTTTATGGGCTGCAGTCCGACGGCTTTTGCTTTTTCGATACCATTGAGTGTGTGGGCGAGGGTGCCGCAGCGTGTCAGTTTCTTGAATGTTGAGTCGGAAAGGGAGTCGAGGCTGACATTAACTCTTTTGAGTTCGGAGTCCTTGAGCACCTGAGCTTTTTTGCCGAGCAGCTGACCGTTGGTAGTTATTCCTATATCCGGAATATTTATATCGTGCAGTTTCTGGATCAGTTGTTCGATATTTTTGCGAACCAGTGGGTCGCCGCCTGTTATTCGGACTTTGTCGACGTTATAGTTGTATTGGAGGTTGCTGACAAAGGTGATGATTTCTTCGTAGGATAGGATGTCATGATGGTTGCATAGTGTTAAGCCGCCTGGCGGCATGCAGTAGAGGCATCTGAGCTGGCAACGATCGGTAACGGCGACTCGCAATGAGATGGAGTCTTTCTTAATTGGTGCTATCATAAACGTTAATCTCCTTTCCAAACACGGGAGGCGTAATCGTTTCCTTTTACACCCTCGATTCTGCTTCATGCAGAATAAACCGGCCAGCTCATCGTTGGTTGCCCTTTAGACGGGCTGGCTCGAAGATCAGGGGACATGGTAGACTAATCCAATTGCAATGCAATCTAAACAGTGGAAACAGTTATTTATTGGACGTAGAGGATGGAGCTGGTTGGTGTGCGGGAAGAAAATCGATGATTAGACCAGTTTTTTATTGCAATAGTGGAATTCAGGTGCCAGATTGCTAACACTCTGAATCCTAGAGAATTTGTAGATATTAAAATGGTCACAAGCGGTATTGTTGGCGTTTCATGCTATGGCGGTATTGGCGGGCAGGAAAGACGATGTTGTTCGATGTTGCGTCGGGTGACGTAGGGCCTGTGCTGGAGAATATGTCCGGCGCTTGATGAAAGAATGTTCGAAAGCAAATTAGCTCGTCCGCAGAATGTGTGGGCTGCGGGGATTCGGATCAGCGTTATGATAGCCTGCATGAGTTTGTGAAGGCTATGAAGAAGGCTTTGTAGGGCGGGGGCGTCTATTTCTTGACAATTCTGGCTGATTATGTGCAAATGTATGAACTTTTCTTGAATATACAACCTATGAAAGGGTCCGACTATGAGTGAAGAAACAACTTCCGTAGAGAAGAAGAAACAGCCAGTAGTGTCTCGAGAGGTATTGATACCTTTTATTATGGTAACTGCCCTTTTTTCATTATGGGGGTTTGCCAATGATATCACTAATCCGATGGTAGCTGCTTTCAAAAAGATACTGCTCATCAGTAATTTCGAGAGTTCACTTGTTCAGTTCGCCTTTTATGGTGGTTACTGTGTTATGGCTATTCCTGCCGCTATTTTTATTAAGCGCTACAGCTATAAGTCAGGAATCCTTCTCGGTCTGGTGTTGTATTCTGCTGCTGCGCTCTTTTTCCCGATTGCTGGTCATATGATGGCGTTCTGGGCGTTCTTGCTGGCCTATTTCGTAATGACTTGTGGATTGTCGTTTCTTGAGACTACCTCTAATCCTTATATACTGGCGATGGGAGATGAATCTACTTCAACCCAGCGTCTTAATCTTGCTCAGTCTTTCAACCCTATGGGTTCTCTGATGGGTATGTGGGTTGCGTCGAATTTCATTCTTAATAAATTGTTTATTGTGGTTCCAGAGGGGACTCCGGCAGAGGAAGAGGCTGCTCGCCTTGCGCTCTCAGCGAGTGATCCGCAAAAATGGACAGAAGTTCAGCAGTTTGACTTGAGCGTTCTTCAGGTTCCTTATTTCACCATCGGACTGGTTGTGTTGGCCGTGCTGGTGATATTCATCTTTGCAAAGCTTCCTAAGGCGCAGGCAGATGATGACAAGACCTTGCATCTTATTCCGACTGTTAAGAGGTTGGTTAAGAACAAGAAGTACATTGAGGGTGTTGTTGCTCAGGCCTTTTATGTCGGAGCGCAGATCATGTGCTGGACATTTATTATTCAGTATGCGGCCAGTGAGCTGGATATGCCGCAGGCTGTAGCGCAGAATCACAATATCATCGCGATGATAGTTTTCTGCAGTAGCAGATTTGTATGTACGTTCCTGCTAAAATTTGTCAGCCCGGGCGGTTTGTTGGGTACGTTGTCAGTTGTTGCGCTTGCCTTGATAACGGGTGTAATCTTTATTCCGGGCATGCTGGGCTTGTATTGTCTCATGGCGACATCCGCATGTATGTCCCTGATGTTCCCGACCATTTACGGTATTGCGCTTAAGGGGCTTGGTGATGATGCCAAGTTGGGTGCTTCTGGTTTGATTATGGCGATTGGCGGTGGATGTCTTATGCCGCCGATGCAGGCTTGGATTATGGACAAAGCTGATTTTGATCTTGGTTTTATGATGTTATCAAGTGTTCGTGTCTCCTTCCTTCTCCCATGGGTTTGCTTTATTGTAATTGCAATCTACGGGTTTAGGACTCATATGCTTCATCAGGACTAGAAACAAGACAAACAGATAAACCAAGAGGAGTGGTAAAGCCGCTCCTCTTTTTTTGCCGTAGCCTAATAGCGGCCGGCTCGGCGAGGCGTCCGTATTCCAAGCCCATCAGCACGAAGCCTATAATCCCATCCATCCAGTCTATCCTGTCAAATAGCCTATCAGCCCTTGACTCTTTTTGTCGCAAGGAGTAATATTTTTAGATTCGCAAATTAACAGTATGGTTTAACAAAGGAGATGTTATGAGTAGACCGAATTTCGAAAGACTATCGAAGAAGAATCGCGGGTTCGCCAAGTCAGACCGCCCGATCGTTGGGCATATACCCACAATCGCATTAACACCTGTTGTTGATGGCAGGACTGGCGCTTACGAGCCTAATCAGGAGCAGACATGGGCAATGGTTCAAAGAGTTTATGATCTTATTACATCTAAGGTGAAGCTTCCTGACGGCACACCTGTCAACGTTGTTGTTGCGCCGGAAATGGTCTACGGACCGAGAACCGCAGCGGTGGCTCAGAAGTATTATGCCGGCCAGGGCGTGAGCGCTAACATCTGGATCAGTCGTTCATGGGCATACAGTGACGAGCTGATGGGCGCCATAATGGGTGTTGGAAGTACCGAATGGCATCAGGCTGCTTATGGTTTGAATCAGACGGACAGGCCGGGCGCTGTATGGCTCAAGGCTTTTACCGCGGCGATGGATGAAAAGAAACGCCCGATTTTCTCAATCTACAATCCTGACCTGGAAGATGAGACTAAAGGCATTCCTCCATTTGTTGAGAAGAAGCTTTTACGTTTTGCACGTTGTGCGACAGCTGCGGCGGAGATGAGAGGTAAGAACTATCTTTCTATTGGAAGTGTTTCGATGGGAATCATCGGTTCTGATGTAAGACGTAACCTCATGCAGAACTATCTTGGCATGGGAACAGCATCATTTGACATGGTTGGTCTTAAGGGACGTCTGGATAACGGATTCTATGATCATGAAGAAGCCGACAAGGCTTTCAGGTTCATGAAGAAGAAGTTCAAGTTTGACTATGAGTACGGCAGTTATGACATGGAGAGGCCGATGCCGTCTGACGATCTTCTGAAGACTTGTGTTAAGATGACCATGATCGTGCGTGACCTTATGCAGGGCAACCCGCGTCTGGCCAACAAGGCGGTGGGTAAGAAACAGGGCTTTAAGGCTGATATTGAGCATGCACAGGGTTTCAACGCTATAGCGTCTGGAACGCAGGGGCAGCGTCAGTGGACAGATCTTTATCCTAACTTTGACATGGCTGAATCGATGCTTTGCAGTTCTTTCGACTGGAACGGCTATCGTGCGCCGATGATTGTTGCCACAGAGAACGATTCCAAGAACGGTATCGGGATGTTGATTGCTAACCTGCTTTCCGGTATGCCTCAGCTCTTCGCGGATATCCGTACAAACTGGACACCAGAGAGCATCAAAAAGGCAACAGGCGTAGATGTCAGTAAGATTTGCGCTAACGGTCTGATCGATAAGCGTAATTCAGGATCCGGTTCGCTGGACTATGCAGTGGATGTGATGAAATTGGTCAAGGGCAGCAAGAATATGACGATTCAGGAGATTGCTGAGGAAATTCGATCAAGCAAGGCTATTCAGAAGAAACTCATGGATGAGGCGATCGACGCTACGACTTATACTGGCGCCGATTTAATTTACTTCCCGGGTGATGGTCTCTCGAGTAGTTATCGTACGCCTGGCGGCATTCCAATGACTTCATATCGTTATAACGTCGTTGGTGATCAATTGACATGTTCGGTTGTTGAAGGTGAAACGGTTGAACTGCCCAAGAAGGTAGCTGACCATATCAGCAAAGTAACGAACGAATCATGGCCGGAAACCTACTGGATGCCGAGAGATATGACATCATTCGAGTATATGGACAAGATAGGGCCGAATCATGACGCCAACTCATTTGGATTGATTGGTGCGGATATGATTACTCTTAACGCTATGCTGAGGATTCCGGTGGACATGCATAATGTTCCTAAGGAAGATATCTTCAGGCCGACAATGTGGGATCGCTTCGGCGGTGACGACTTTAGAGCTTGCAGCGAACTTGGGCCGTTGTATAAGTAAAGAGGGGGCAGGGGACGGGGGGCAGGGGGTATTAAGTAGTAACACATTTAATTTTTACCCGCTCGACTAATTGGTAGAAGGGATTATAATCGGGGCATGATTGAGACTATACAGCATGCTTTGATGGTTACCGGCTTTGTTTTCGTGATGATGTTGGTGATCGAGTATCTCAATGTTCTCACTGCTGGCGGCACGGACAAGTTCTTTAAGCGCTGGACCTGGGGGCAGTCGGTCTTCACATCTTTTCTCGGCGCCACCCCTGGCTGTCTGGGCGCCTATGCGGTCGGAAGTCTTTATATTCACAGGGTTGTTACGTTTGGCGCGCTTACTGCGGCGATGGTGGCGACTTGCGGTGATGAGGCGTTCCTGATGTTGAGTCTATTTCCTGAGAAGGCTCTGATTATCTTTCTTGTCCTGTTTGTTGTTGGAGTGCTTGCGGGTACGGTGACGGACTTGCTTCTCAAGGGGCGTAAGACTCAGCCGACTAAGGTTTTGGAGGACTATCAGGCTACGCATCATGAAGAGGCGCGTTGCATTCCTTTCTCGCGTGCGGAGTTTATTGGGCAGTGGAAGAAATGCTCTCCGCACAGGGTGATATTGTCGCTGGTTCTGTCGTTGTTTGTACTTGGTATTGCGGCGGGTAGTATTGGCCATCAGCATTTAGGTGTTGATACGCATGCGCAGGAGCACCATGGCCATGAACACATGGAGGCTAGCGAGCAGGGTGTCAGTCATGCGTGGGACTGGGCGAGGGTAACGTTACTCATTGTGAGTATTATAGGTTTGTTCGTAGTTGTTACGGTACCGGAACATTTTTTGGAGGAGCATTTCTGGCATCATCTTGTGCGGGTTCATTTGTGGAGGATGTTCTTATGGATTTTTGGGGCGATGGCGATAGTGCAGGTTTTGTTGACGTTTGTTGATCTGCAGGGCCTTGTGCAGGAGCATGCCTTGCCGGTATTGCTTTTGGCCTGTCTGATTGGATTGATACCGCAGTCGGGTCCGCATATAGTTTTTGTAACCTTGTATGCTGAGGGGTCGATACCTTTCAGCATTCTGTTGGCGAGTTGTATTGTGCAGGATGGGCATGGGTTGGTGCCGATACTGTCGCATTCGCGCAGGGCGTTTATTGCCGTAAAGGCAGGAAAGTTTGTACTAGGCCTCGCTATCGGCCTTCTTGGCCTCTGGCTCAATTGGTGATGTGGTGTTGCTTATAAAACCCGAGGTTGTTTCGGCTTTAAAACAGCCCCTGATGCATTTTCTGTACAGAACCGCGCTGTTTTATTACTATCGGCTCATGAAAAAGTGGATAAGACTATTTCAGGTGGCTTTGGCGGCGTGTTTTGTCATGTCCGGTACGGCGTGTGCGGGTGAGATAACTCTGCAGATCAAGGCGGGATCCACGCATCGCGAGAATACTGTAATCGTTTTTACGGAGATTACGAATCTGGGCAATGTCTCAGCGCATAATGTCTGGGTCGAGGCTGAGGTGTTCGGGCGGACTGGTCAGACTGAGACGCATGAATTACTTCCGGTAGATGCCACGTCTAAGGATTCCCTGTTGATGGGCGAGTTGCCCGAGTTGCGCGGTATTTATACAGTTGTTATAAAAGTCCATTACGAGGATGCTAATGGGCATCCTTTTACGGCGTTGAGTTACATACCGTTTATCAGCAAGATGCCGGAATTGCCTGATGATGTGATATCAGGGGAGATAGATCAGGTCTCTGTCAGGAAGAGTGAAGATGTTCGGGTGGTACTCAGACAGGAGGGGATAGATGGTGGTGTGGGGCTGGCGGTTAGCTTGCGGATAGTGCTCCCCGATGAGATGGAGAGCGATGTATCCAGTGCTGAGGTCGGGTTGGTTGATGCGCTTGAGCGGGAGATGAATTTCAGCATTTATAACAAAAGTGCTGTAGCTGGAAGTGTTTACTCTTTTTATGTCATTGCTGATTATGAATGGGAAGGGCTACATAGGAGTATTCCTTTGCTCGGAGTCGTGGAGATACTCGAGCGTACACCCTGGCCGTCTTACACGAAGAGTTTTGCCATTGGCCTGCTTGTCTTGTTGGGCGTGTGGCTTTTGGTTGTTAATCTCTGGCGGGGCAAGAATTTTAAGCCCATGGCGCTGGCTGATATACCTTATCTGGATATGTTGATTCTGGGTGTTATATTTCTCTTTACCTTATACCAGCTGCAGCCGCGTTATCTTTTTATGGATACATTGACGGTTGGTGGTGATATGGCGGCGCATAATCATATGGCAAGCCACTTACGGGAACAGCTGTTTGGGCATGGCAGGTTGATATCATGGAGTCATGGCTGGTGGTGTGGGTTCCCGATGTTTCAGTATTATTTTTGTCTTCCATATCTGGTGATGGCCTTGCTGGATATTCTATTGCCGTTTAATGTGGCTTTTAAACTTGTGAGTGTGTCTGGAATGCTTCTTTTACCGGCGGCGGTCTATGTTGGTGCGAGGATAATGCGTGCGGCGAGGCCGATTCCGATAATATGTGCGATTATGATGGTGCCGTATTTGTTTGTGCGGGCTCATACGATGTGGGGTGTCAGCGCTTACAGTACATTGGCGGGAATGATATCGAACAGTATCAGTTTTCCGATAATGATATTATTCATAGCATCGGCATGGCGTGATTCTGAGGTGGGGAAGTTCCGTGTTGGTATAGGGGTGCTTTTCGCGTTGCTCATGGCGTCTCATTTCTTCACGTCCATTGTGGCGGCGTTGACTGTGTTGGTATTTCCGCTTCTAAAGCCTGGAGCTGGCATCAAGAAATCGTTCATGGTGCTTGCTGGCGAGGCGATATTGGGATTGGCGCTGATGGCATGGTGGATAATTCCTCTTGTTGCAAAGAACGAGTTCAGTGTGGAATTTGGAACGAACTGGGATGTACCGTTTTTTCAGCGTGACGCAAGTTTCCCCTATGTGTCTATTATGGCGTTTCCAGCTTATGCTCTCTTGTTGTTACCGTTTGTCGGTTTTGGGCTTTGGCGTGGTCTGCGTGATAGAGATTCATTTCTGATCATTGCGCTTGGCATGTTTGTGGTTTCAACATTTTTGTTTCTGTTTGGATTTCATATTGTGGGGCATGTGTTTGTTAACATCAGGCTCTGGCCGTTTATGTTCTACTCGTTTCTGATTCTGGTTGCCTATGGCATGGGTCGATTGGCAGGCAAGCTTAAAGGTGTAGGATTGGCGCTTATAGCGTTGTTGCTGGTGGCGTTGGTCTTTGGTGTAGAGCAGCCTAATGATGCTGATGATTGGGCAAAGTGGAACTTTGAGGGTGTGGAGAACAAGAGGGCGTATCCGGTCATTGCGGATCTTGTAGTGCCGTTGAAAGGTACTCCTGGCCGGCTTGCTAATGATTTGAGTGATGCGAATGATAAGGGGTTAGGTTCCAGCCGCGCGTTTGAGTTGGTTCCACATCTTACGGGTAAGCCGATACTTGAGGGCGGGATTGTCAATTCGGCTGTAGGGTCTATATTCTCTTATTATATTCAGGGTGAAACATCTGAGAGCTGCGCGGGATTTCCCTCTATCGTAGAGCCGACCGGGTTCAACTTTACCAATGCCACTAAGCATCTGGAGTTGTTTAACGTTAAGCATTTTATTGCGCGCTGGGCGGGGACGAAGAAGGCACTTGCGGAGTCGTCCGACTGGAAGTTTATGAAAAGGTCGTTGGATTGGGAACTTTATGAGTTAACAACGCACGACGGCAGTTATGTGGTTATTCCTGAGAACTATCCGGTGGCGATGAATGTTGGTAATTGGAAGCAGGCGGGGCTTGATTGGATATATGATGCGGGCAATATCGATCAGCTGTATATTCTGTTGCGCGGCGGTGAGCAGGCACCTTCCGGAGTGGATGAAGCTCGCGATATGGGTTATTCCGAAAGAAAGCCGACTGGCGCAGATAAGCATGTTGTATCGGTGAGTGAATATACCGCTGAGCGGATAGCGTTCAAGACTGATGGCATTGGGTTGCCTCATCTTATCAAGTGCACATATTATCCTAACTGGAAAGTTCGCGGTGCGGACAAGGTGTATATGGTTACACCTTGTTTCATGTTGGTGTATCCTGAGAGTGAAGATGTTGAACTTTACTATGGTTCATTATTTTCTGATAATGCTGGCAGATTGATTACTTTGCTGGGTGTATTATTCTTGTTGGTGTATATTGGAAAGAGAATGTCAGATGTCCGTACGAAACAATCTTCTTAAGGCTGTAGACGCTACTGTTGGAGCGTTGATGTGCCGTTTTTTGAGTTTATCGCCCCGTGCTGTCAACCATGCCGATAAGTTTCCTGATCTTGACCGGAACGGTATTGGAAGGATATTGCTTATACGGCCCGGCGGGATGGGTGATATGGTTGTGTTGTGGCCTGTAATCAGAATGCTTGAGAAGGCATGTCCTGATGCTGAGATCGATATAGTATGTGAGAAGCGTAATATATCGGTATTAAAGATTGCGGGGTTTAAAGGGAGGGCAATGGTTTATGATGGCAATCCATTCTCTTTTCTTGGGAAGCTTCGCGGAAATAAGTACGACCTGGCGATTGACACGGAACAGTTTCATCATTTTTCTGCAGTGTTTGCGTTCTTGAGTGGGGCGCCGGTCAGGATTGGGTTTAAGATAAATCCCCGGCGTAATCCTTTGTATACGCATTTGGTCAATTATTCACTTGAGGGGTACGAGGGTGGTCAGTTTCTTGAATTGGTCAAGGCTGTATTGGGGGATCTGCCAGAGTATGAATTGAAGGGCTGTATGTCGGGTGAAGGTTTGGAGGTTCCTGGTGTGGTATCTGAGCGGATTCCGAGTGGTGATGGATATGCCGTGCTTCAGCCTGGTGCGAGTACGCATTATAAGCAATGGTCTGTGGATAAGTATGCTGGTTTGGTTTCGGGTCTGCTTGATAAGCAGGAGCTGAGTGTTGTCTATGTAGGAGATGGGCAGGATGTGCGGAGGTGTGTGGATATTAACGCGCGGGTTTCTGATGATACGAGGTGTTTGTCGTTGGCGGGCGAGCTTGATTTGGTGGTGGTCGCGGCACTTATTAAGGGCTCGCGTGTTTTTGTTGGGTCTGATTCCGGGTTGGCGCATCTGGCGGTTGCGCTTGGGGTGCCGACGGTTATTTTGTTTGGGCCGAGTGATCACAGGAAGTGGGGAGTAGAGAATGACCAGCATGCGGTTGTGCGGAAGGATATGCCGTGTTCGCCGTGCTTTATTTTTGGGTATAATAAGCCCTGTGACAGTATCGCATGCATGCGGCAGATTGAGCCAGCAGATGTTCTCGCTGCAGTCGCAATCGTCCTGCAAGCGTAGCTTGCAGTCTTGATTTTACTCTTAATCTATTTCCCGGAGCCTATAAATTCTTTCCTTCGATATTCGACATTCGGTGTTCGATATTAATCACGCCGTAGGCACGGTTCATCACGCCGCAGGCGTGATTATCGATTATCTCGTCTTCTGCCTGATCCGCGCTTGAAGCCTGGCTTCTGATTTCTGGTTTCTGTTACTTAATAAACTGGCCGCAATGTTCGCATTTTTCGGCAGATGTTGGGTTTGTGAGTTTGCAGAATGGGCATTCCCTGAAGCGTTCGCGGTTGTCATCCTTTGAGAACTCCTTCACTTGGGTTTCTCGTGGTGCGGCGGTTTGTGGGCGAAAGAATCTGCCTTTGTATAGATGAGGCATATGCATTTTGTGGATGATTATCAAGAGGCACAGAGCAAGGAAGTACATCGTGATGTATTTATTTTGGCTAAGTGATTTATCCAATGCGGCTGCCAGGTGTTCGAAGTTTGTTTTCTGAATGCTGTGCTTAACGAACTTTTGCGGTTCCCTGAGTGCATTGATTTTGTTTTGTTGTGTAGGTTTAGCCTGTATGTCTATTTTTGCTGGTGCCTTGGTTTTCTCAGGTATGGGCGCGGGTTCAGGTTTGGGCTCAGGTTTAGACTCCGGCGCTGGCGCTGGTTCAGGTTTTAATTCTGGTTCTGTATCTGGATCAGGCAGTGTGTTCAGGTTTATGGAGTGTTTTTTCTTTTTCCTGTCTGATGTCTTCTTTTTTCCTGTTTGAACTCTTGTGGCGGGATCTGTTGCTTCCAGTGATGGGGGTTTGGAGCCAAATATTGATGCGAGGTTTTCTGTGTAGCTACGGTCGTCCTTGGATAGGTCTGCGAAGTTAATGGGTCTTTTGTTGCCGTTGTCTGTTTTTATGATTATCCAATGGCCTTCAATGCGATGGAATGAGCCGTCGATGGTGTCGCCGTTCTTGAGGGTCCATGTGCGCGCTGATGCGGTTGTTGCAGATATGGTTAAGAGGGTGAGTAGAAGTATGAGTTTTAGTATTTTGCCATATGATTTAAGCATGGTCTCTCCCGGTTTCTGGGAATTGTACAACATGCAAGAGGCAGAATGCAAGTAGGCATATGGATAGACACGTGCGACGTGTACTCGCCGAAGGCGGTGTTTGTTACGAGGACGCAGTCCGTTTAACGGCTTTCACGGCCAAGGCGTTAGCCATGGTTGTGGGTAGAATTTTCTCGATCCAGTAGCGCAGTGGGATTTTCGAGTGGAGTTTGGGGCATTTTGCGTGGGTGGTTACATCGAAACCGGCAGTCTCGAGCAATGTGCAGAGCCCTTTGAGAGTGTAGTAGTTCAGGGTGTGGTATCCGTCCTTGTCGGAAAAATTTCTTCCAACGCGGCCCGACAGGGAATAGAGACGGTTGAATAGGGATACGGCATTGGGAACCATGACCACGAACATACCGCCGGGTTCTAGAACGCGGTGACATTCGCGTATAAATGCTAAATCGGCGGGTAGATAGTCCAGAATTGAAATTGCGACGACGGTGTCGAATTCTCCGTCCTTGAAGGGGAGTGGGTGGTTGAGGTCGTGTGCAACGACGTCCAGGTCGTATTTCTCGCTGGCCATTGTGGTTAACGTTTCGAAGTCCACGCCTATCACGGTGTTGCCGGCGTCGCGTATGGCTGTGCTGATGTCACCCTTGTGGCAGCCGAGGTCGAGGACGCGTCGTCCTGAACCTATCCATTTTAGAGCTAGCTTGGTTTGTTGGTGCGCGAGGATCCAGCCGGGCTCTTCGTTATTTGTGGGGTGGGGTGATTTATGGAGGTAATGTTTTTCGATCGACTGAGTTAGAGGGTTGTCTGGCATGAGCGAGAATTTATGTTAAAGCGCATGAGATGTCAAGGATGACGGATGTTAATGGCTTAGAAGTCCCTGTTATTTCATGCGTATCGTGCAATCTGCAATCTGCAATCTGCATTCGGCACTCGGCACTCGACACTCGACACTTTCGTGTGATAGTTTGCGCTTCTGAGTTTGAAACACGAATATTATAGGATGAGTTATGAGCAAACTGACAGAGATGATGGAATGGCTGGATTTGGGGGCGCATTATAATGATCTGAAAGACGTTCATCTGCGTGAATTGTTCGGTAAAGATCTGGAGCGCACTAACAATATGTCGATTGAGGCATGCGGGTTGTTTCTGGATTATTCAAAGAATCGTATTCAGGATGATACCGTGGGAAAACTTGTTGCTTTGGCTGAGGCTTGCGGAATGAAGGATGCTGTTAAGGCGATGTTTTCCGGCAGGAAGATCAATGAGTCGGAAGACCGTGCGGTTTTGCATATTGCGCTTCGCAACAGGCGGAACAATGCGATTGAGGTTGATGGCGAGAATGTGATGCCGGGTGTTAATTCTGTGCTGGAACGGATGGCTAATTTTGCTAACGAGGTACGTGCTGGAACCTGGAAGGGATATACGGGACGGCAGATTCTCAATGTGGTGAACATTGGGATTGGCGGGTCTGATCTTGGCCCTGCTATGGCGTGCGAAGCCTTGAAGCCTTTCAGCAAGAGGGAGATTACTGTTCGCTTTGTGTCGAATGTGGATAGTACGCATTTTGCGGAAGCGACGCGGGATCTTAATCCGGAAGAGACTTTGTTCGTGGTGGCGTCGAAGACGTTTACTACGCAGGAGACAATGACCAACGCGCAGACGGCAAGGCAGTGGGTGCTTGACTCGATGAAGGATGAAGAGGCTGTTGCAAGGCATTTTGTGGCGGTTTCAACGAATGCTGATGAGGTTGCGAAATTTGGCATCAATACGGAGCTCATGTTTGAATTCTGGGATTGGGTTGGAGGCAGGTATTCAGTGTGGTCGGCGATAGGTCTGCCGTTGATGCTGAGCATAGGACCGCTGAATTTTATGACCTTGCTTGAGGGGGCGCATGCGATGGACTGTCATTTTGAGGAGGCGCCGCTTTGGGAGAACATGCCTGTTGTTATGGGGCTGTTGAGTGTGTGGTATAATAATTTCTTTGGTGCGCATACGCATGCGGTGTTGCCGTACGATCAATACCTGCACAGGTTTGCGGCGCATTTGCAGCAGTTGGACATGGAGAGTAATGGCAAGAGTGTTGGGAAGGATGGGGAGCCGGTTGATTGTGAGACAGGGCCTGTTATCTGGGGTGAGCCAGGCACGAATGGTCAGCATGCGTTTTATCAGTTGATGCATCAGGGAACCAGGCTGATACCTGCCGATTTTATTGGATTCTGCAAAACTCATAATAATCTTTCTGATCATCACGATAAGTTGATGGCGAACTTTATAGCGCAGACCGAGGCCTTGGCGTTCGGGAAGACGGCTGATGAGGTAAAGGCTGATGGTACTGAGGGAACATTGGTGGCGCAAAAGACATTTGAAGGGAATAGGCCTACAAATACGATTCTTGCAGAAGAGCTGAATCCGTTTACGCTTGGCGCACTTGTGGCTTTGTATGAGCACCGGGTGTATGTGCAGGGCGTGATTTGGGGGGTCAATTCATTTGATCAGTGGGGCGTTCAGCTCGGCAAGGTGTTGGCGAGTAAGGTTCTTGATGAGATACAGGCTGGTGATGATGCTAAGCTGGATCATGATAGTTCTACTAATGGGCTGATAAGAAGAGTGAGGGAAGGGAAGTGATGATTAATGAATGAGGAGTGTATTCGTCATTCATCAATGACGTAGGTATCTTGAGGTTCATCACTTGCGGAGTCTGAGGATTGTTTCTTGTTTTCCCCGTTGCTTTTTCCGCCTGCTTTCCGCCATGCACCGCCGTTGTATGTCCAGTTCTCTAATGCGGCTGTTACGCTTTTAGCTCCGGATGCACGCCTGAGCTCGTTGAATATGTTACCTACGGAGGTTGGGGTCAGCTCTACCTTATGGCCGAAGACTCGTTGTAGATTACCGCGCACAGAGATTCTGCCGTTGATACTGCGCATTGACAGGTGTCCGAGGTCAATCCAGTGTCGTACTAGGACGCTACGGGATTTGCGGTTAATTTCGAGGTCGGCCTGTCCCAATTGACTTACTCCTCGATCTCAGCGGCTGTGCCGATGAGACCCTCAACTTTTTCGTACAGGGACGTGAGATTGAAAGGTTTATATATGATGTCCGTTGTGCCGTCGGAGAATTCGTTCTTCCACATTTCGATGATGGAGTCTGAGTGGATATCAAAAGACTTCGGGTATGCGGTTACAAATAGAACGGGTATTTTTCGGGTTTGTCTGAGGTCCCTGTAAATCTCAAACCCGTTCTTTTTGGGCATCTTGACATCAAGCAGGGCGAGGATGATGCTGTCGTCATTAATCAGTGTTTCGACGCCTTCTTCTGGGTCATTGGATGTAACGACTTCATAGCCTTGTGACTCGAGTGCTTTTTGGAGGCACGTCAGAATCGGAGCTTCGTCGTCTATTGCCATTATTTTTTTCATGCTTAGACATTCTCTACCTTGTAAAGGGGTTTGTAAAGGGATTATCTTTGTTTGAGTCGTGAATTTCAGATTTTGTGGATGGTCCGTCGTCGTATGGGGGTGGGCTGATTTCCACCTGAGTGTCATCTGGTTGGGTTTCGGGCTGCCATGGCGGGTTATCTGGCTGAGGGTTATTATCGGGCCAGAACCATTGTGCGGATTCCTGCATTTTGACAAGCTTGTATTCGTTTTCGGCGCCGGAGTAGACGAATATTGCGATAATGACATTAAAGATTCCGGACTCATGACCACTGAAGAATCGGGAGAGTCCGTATAGGCCGAACAGCAGGGCTAGGGACTTGCCGATTCGTGATGCTATATATGTTGCCTTGAGCTTACCTCTTTTTGGCGTCAACAATGCGCGTAGGACGCGGCCGCCATCCAGCGGGAACGCTGGTATTATATTGAAAACGGTAAGCATGCCGTTCCAAGCGCCAAGAATCCAGAAGAAAGGGATGAGTTGTATGGCAACGGTAGCGTTGTATTGAGACAGGAAGAGAACTCCGCACATACCTGTCAGGCAGAGGAAGAGGCTGACGGCGGGCCCTGCGATGGCCATCTGGAATTCATCCTTGGGGCGTGATGGGATGCTTTCCATTTTTGCTACTCCGCCAAATATGGCAAGTGTAATTTCATGAACACGACAGCCCTTTTTAATGGCAACATAAGAATGGCCAAGTTCATGCAGGGCGATGCTTGTGAAAAGTATTATGCCGGCGCAGATGCCAAATAGAAACGATAATGGATCTCCGGGCTTTGACATTGAAAATGCGATATATCCGATAATGAATAGCAAGGAGATGTTGGTTTTGATGGGGATTCCCCATACTGTTGCAATTTTGTAGGACGACTTAAACATGGGTATTAAGATAGCATAGGCGGTGGGAAAAGTGAATATAGAATATCGAATAATGAATATCGAAATTAGAGGAGCAATAACCTAATAGGTAAAACTTCCTTTCTTTCGACATTCGAAATTCAGTGTTCGATATTCGATATTACCGCCAGGCGAAGCCTGGCGGTAGGCTCTGGCATCATATCTTCTTGCGAAGAGGATGTATATTGCGGTAATGTATGGGTGCTATGAAACTATCGATTGTAATACCGATTTATAATGAGAAGGCGACTGTCAAGAAGCTGATCGACAATGTGCTGGCTGTTGATGTTGATATGGAGAAGGAGCTTGTTCTTGTTGACGATTGTTCTACCGATGGGACGCGCGAAGTTTTGAGGGAGCTCAAGGAATCTCATTCTGATTGGAAGTTTGTCTTTCATGAGTTGAACCAGGGTAAGGGCGCGGCTTTGAGAAGTGGGTTTAAGGAAGCGACCGGCGATGTGGTCGTTATACAGGATGCTGATCTGGAGTATGATCCGAAGGATTACAATGCGTTGCTGGCTCCGATCAAGGGTGGTCATGCGGATGTTGTGTATGGGTCGCGGTTTCAGGGTGGCGGTGCGCACAGGGTGGTCTTTTTCTGGCATTCTGTTGGGAATAATTTTCTGACGTTACTTTCCAATATGATGACTGACTTGAATCTTACGGACATGGAGGTGTGTTACAAGATGTTCCGGAAAGAAGTCTTGGACGGCATTGATATCAAGGAGAACAGGTTTGGGTTTGAGCCGGAGATAACGGCGAAAGTGGCGAAGGGGGATTGGCGTGTCTATGAAGTTCCTATTTCCTATTACGGCCGTAATTATTCAGACGGCAAGAAGATCACCTGGAAAGACGGGGTCAGGGCGTTGTGGTGTATTTTTAAATATAGGTTTGTTTCGTGAAACGTGATGAGAGGTGCTGGTGTGAAGAAGGTTGTTACATTTATTGCGGCTGGTTTTGGATTGGGGTACAGCCCTGTGGCGTCGGGGACTATCGGTAGTCTGCTGGGTATTCCTATAATTATTCTTTTGAGCCCGCTTACTGTGGGTTGGCAGGTGGGGATTTGCGTGGGGCTTGTCTTGTTGGCTATACCGATGTGTGGTATTGCTGAGGAGTATTTTGACAAGGGTGATGATGGTCGGATTGTTGCTGATGAATATATGACGCTGCCGATTTGTATGATCGGCTTGCCATGGGATCCGTATTTTATGGTTGTCGCGTTTTTGACATGTCGTTTCTTTGATATTCTCAAGCCCCCCCCGGCGAGGCAATGCGAGCAGTTGAATGGCGGGTTGGGTGTTGTAATGGATGATGTGGTTGCATCGCTAATGAGCCTTGGCACTAATTATCTGATTTTCTATTTCGTCTGGCCGTTTGTTACTGCGAATTTCCTGAGTTAGAGCACGGCGTATGAAAATTCTTCTTTTAGGGCATGACGGGCAGATAGGCTGGGAGCTCAGTCATAGATTGTCTGTCAACGCTTCTGTTCGCGGGTTGTCTTACCCTGATATTGATTATTCCCGAATTGACGATGTTCTGAAGGTTGTTCGTGATGAAGCTCCCGATATTGTCATTAATGCTGCGGCATATACGGCGGTTGACAAGGCGGAAGACGATGCTGGTCTGGCGCAGAGCATAAATGCTGAAGCGCCTGGTCGGATTGCGGAGGAGGCGAAGAAGCTTGGTGCGGTATTTGTTCATTATTCTACTGATTTTGTTTTTGATGGAAATAAAGGAACAGCATATACAGAGGAAGATGTGCCGAACCCGCTAAGTGTTTACGGGAAGACAAAGCTTGCGGGTGATGAGGCTGTATTGGCTGTCGGAGGCAGGAGCCTTATTTTCAGGGTGAGCTGGATTTACGGGTTGCGGGGAAGTAATTTTCTTTTAACGATGCGCAGGCTCGCTGGGGAGCGGGATGAATTGGGTGTTGTGGATGATCAGGTGGGTTGTCCAACATGGTGCGGGTCTGTTGCGGAGGGTACGGCAGCCGTGCTCGACAAAGTTCTTGCGGGTGATGAGGATCATTTCGAGCTTTATAATATGGTTTGCAATGGTGAGACTAGCTGGTGTGGGTTTGCGAAGGAGATACTGGGTGATTCCGTAATTGTAAATCCGATTGCGACGGAGGAATATCCAACGCCTGCGGTGAGACCGGCATATTCCGGATTGGATTGCTCAAAACTCAAAGAAACTTTCGGTATCGAGTTGCCTGACTGGCGTGAGGCGTTGCAGGAATGCATAAACAGCTGACGGTCTTTGATGGTGCCCCGCCTTGTTTAACTTGTCTTTTGTTTCGCTAGTCTTTGCGAAAGTTTTTTGTCGGGCGGAGTGTGGCTGCGAGGTAACCCCATATTATGCCGCCGCAGAGTCCAACGCCATGTGCGGTGTTTGCTATGTGCCCTAAGAGTCCGGTCATGCAGAGGAAAAACCAGGCGATCATCATTATGACGGTCTGCTTATGCAGGAAGAGGCCTGAAAGCGGATCAAATTTACCTCTCATCCAGATGTAACCAAGTAGTCCGTAAACTACTCCTGACATACCGCCGAACGAGGGGCCGCTCATCAGGAATTGACCTATATTGGACGATATTCCAAAAACCATGACCATAACAGCGAGGAATATAGGGCCTGATTTTTTTTCTATCATATGACCCAGATCTTTAAGCCATAGCATGTTGAAGAGGATATGCCAGAGAGAGAAATGAAGAAATATAGGCGTAAGCAATCGCCATATCTGGCCTTGTTGTATTTCGGGAAGGTTTTTATGGTAGACGATATGTGTTCCTTCGGGATTCTGTGTATATTCAGTTATCATTATTCTGGCATTGAGCGAGTCGTTGGTTCCCAGGCCCGTTAAGACGGCTGTGAATATGCTTATAAGTATTAAGAAGCTTGTAACGGAAAGAAGTTTGAGTTTGGAGATGGAAAAGAGTTCGTCGCGGGTGTGAAGATTTCTTCTGTAGACTTTTTCTTCTTTTGCTACACGTTCTTTTTGTGCCTCAAATAAGATGGATGCGTTTTTGTATTTGGTGTTGCCGGGGTTTTTTAAGAACTCTTCCGTTATGGATTTCCCTTCTCCAAGCTGGTCGCTATCGAACACCCATAGAGCCCAGGAGTCATCTTGATTGCATTCGATCTGGTTCTTTATTTCTGAGATATGAAGATAGTTGCTTAATAATTGGGCGTGATCTTTGTTGTCAATTTGTCCTGCTTTTATCATGGGTTTCCATTTTGATGGGTTCTAGTTGTTAAGCAATGATTCGCGGAACAACCCTACTGATTTTCCGTGTTAATTGCACGACATTGATTGAGCGCTGAATCATCAACCATGAAGGCATTGTTAAGATAAGTGTGTCCTTTTCGCATAGAATATTCGTGGTTAACATCTAATTTCAAATTTCCAGCTTCAATATCTCTAATATTTTGTAGAGTTTGTACGTTTATAATAGTAAGGTGAGCAAATGACGATAATTGAACCGCATATACATATGTATTCGAGGACGACGGATGACTACCAGCGCATGTACGAGGCTGGTATCCGGGCCTGTGTTGAGCCTTCGTTCTGGATGGGGTGTGACAGGCGTTATGCTGGTACATTCTTTGACTATTTTAAGCTTATCCTTGAGTTTGAGACAATAAGGGCGGGTCGGTTTGGAATTGATCATTATGCAACTATTGCACTCAACCCGAAAGAAACAGAGGATACGGGGCTGGCTGCTGAGGTCATCGATGGACTTGGCGAGTATCTGGATCATGAGCGTTGTGTTGCAGTAGGTGAGATAGGGTTTAATAATATTACGCCTAATGAGGAATCGGCTTTCTGCCGTCAGCTGGAGATTGCCAAGCAGCGTGATATGCCTGTGATAGTTCATTTGCCGCATGTGAATAAGCTTGAGGGTACAAAGCGGTCGGCGGATATAGTAAGGGAATCAGGAATCAATGTTGATAAGATCATTCTGGATCACAATACGGAAGAGACGATGAAGGTGAGTAAGGACTCTGGTTGTTATTGCGGGATGACTGTGTATCCTGTTTCGAAGCTTACGCCTGAGCGGGTATCGGAGATAATAAAAGAATTTGGAAGTGAGCGAATGATTGTGAATGGCTCTGCCGACTGGGGCGTATCGGATCCGCTGAGTCTCGTTAAGGTCGTTGATTACATGAGTAAGGATGGACATGATAAAAGTGTTATCCAGGGTCTTGTGTTTGATCATGCGATGGCGTTTTATGGTCCGGACTGGAATCCCAAGTTGGATATAGAGCCGCTGGATACGAGGGAATTTCAGCGATAGGGTGGTCTGTGACCGCCGACCACGGAATGATGAGCTGTGTGATGATGGGCTTAGGGACGAGTTGCGCCTGCGGTTCGGTAAATATCGAATGTCGAATACCTAATATCGAAGTTGAGAGGATTATGGGTAAGCAGAATTTTAGAGCGTGGTTTCAGTTGATACGTCCTCCTAATCTTGTGACTGTGCCGGGTGATCCGTTGGTTGGTTTTCTTTTGGCCATGGTTTCTGTTCCTCATGAAGGCGATATTGATATCATCATTGTTGTGCCTTGTATGGTGGCGTCTATGTTGCTGTACATGGCTGGACTTATGCTTAATGATTTTGCTGACAGTGGTGAAGATGGCTTGCTTCGTCCTGACCGGCCTATTCCGAGTGGTGGGGTTGCGAGAAACGCGGTGGCATCAGTGGGTATGCTCTTGCTTGCTGGAGGCGTGGCGACGGCGGGCATTGCCGGGAAACAGTCGTTGGCGGTTGCTGTATGTCTGGCGATTCTGATTTTACTTTATAACTCTGTTGCGAGAAGGATACGTCCGTTGGGTTTGTTGACAATGGGTTTGTGTCGCGGGGGTAGTTTATTGTTAGGTGCATCGGCGATTGGGTTGAATGCGCCGTTGGCTTTTGTGGCGGCGTTGGGCTTGACGTTTTATATTATGGAAGTCTCAAATATTGCAGTATGGGAAGCTGAAGGTAAGCTTGCAAAAGGGATAAGGTGGTTTCCGGCTATTGTGTTATTGGGATTGTATTTAATTGTCCATTATCGCATTGGTGAAATATTGCCGGTGTCGATTGTGTTGTCCTTGGCGGCTTTCGGATGGGCCTTGGGACGTGCGGCCGCATTGGGTGAGGTGAAGACTGAGGGCGATATTTCCCGTCAGGTAGGTCTTTTGATCAGAGGATTGTTGCTGGTGCAGGCGTCCTTTTGTGCTATGGCTGGACGTCAGGGGCTGATTGCTGCAGGCTGTTTGCTGTTGCTATGGCCTGTTGGTATGCTTCTGGCTAGAAAGTTTTATGCATCGTGAGTGATAAAAAGAAATTATTAGTAGTACAAGTAGCAGGTTTGGGATGCAATATTGTGGCCGGGCATGGTTTGGAGCAGTGGGGCGACTTGAAGTTTCGTCCGATGCAGAGTGTTTTCCCTGCAGTTACTTGTACGGTGCAGGCGGCTTTCCGGACCGGGGTGTCGCCCGACAGGGCGGGGATGCCTGGTAATGGCTTTTATGACAGGAAGCTGGGTAAGGTTATGTTCTGGGAGCAGTCCTCGGCACTTGTTACTGGTGAACGGATATGGGAGGAGTTCAGAGCGGCTGGCAAGACGGTGGCCATGCTTTTCTGGCAGCAGAGTTTAGGGGAGACGGTTGATATGGTGTTGTCTCCGGCGCCGATTCACAAGCATCATGGCGGGATGATTCAGGACTGTTACTCGCAGCCGGATGATCTTTACGGGAAAATCCGTAATGAACTGGGGCGTGGGTTTGATTTGAAATACTATTGGGGGCCTATGGCGTCCGTAAAATCCTCACAATGGATTACTGAGGCGACGGCGTATATGCTTGGGGTGAACGATGCGCCGGATCTTTGTATGATGTATCTGCCCGGATTGGATTATGATCTGCAGAGATATGGTGTGGCGAGTGAGAAGAGCAAGGCGGCATTAAAAGATGTTTTTGGTCAGTTGAATCTGCTTAAGAGTGTGGCTGATGATAATGGATATGAGATAGTGGTGTTTGGTGATTATGCGATTGTGGATGTTGATAAGGGGCCGGTTTATTTGAACAGGGTGTTGAGGAATGCGGGTTACATGGTGATGCGTGAGGTGGACGGAATGTTGTATCCTGACTTTTACGAGAGCAGGGCGTTTGCGGTTGTTGATCATGAAGTGGCGCACATATATGTGAAGCATGAAGACGAGAAGGATGTAGTGGCGGCCTTATTGCGTAAGGTTGAGGGTGTTGAATCTGTAAAAGATACTTTTGATGAACATGCATTTGAGATGAATGATCATAATGCGGGAGACTTGATTGCTGTTACGGAGGATGGATACTGGTTTGCGTATCCCTGGTGGGAGAATGCGAAGCAGGCGCCGGAATATGCGGCGCATGTTGATATTCACAGTAAGCCGGGCTATGATCCTTGTGAGTTATTTTTCGGGAAGGTGCCTTGGAAGGTGAGTGTTGATGCAGGGAGGATCAAGGGGTCGCATGGCAAGATCGGGGCGGGACGAGAAGTATGCTGGGTGTCCACGCTATGGGATAGTGGAGTTGAAGATTTATTGGGGCTGAGTGAGAGAGTGAAAGAATTTTTGACAGGATTAACAGGATGAACAGGATTTCTGAGGAGATTGCCCCATCCTGTTAATCTTGTCTAAAAATTCTTTGGAACGATTTGAATATGAGCGATAGCGAAGATATTTATATGCAGGAGTTTGATGTGAGTTACAGGTTTCCTGTGTACTTCACGCGGGGTGTTTTTGATCCTGAAAATACTGTTTTGCATGATTGTATGTCGAGTTTCAGCAATGGTGTTGTGCGAAAGATTCTTGTTTATGTAGATGATGGTGTTTGCAAAGCGATACCTGGGATAGGTGACTCTATTAGAAATTATCTCGAGAGTTTTTCTGACTCGTTTGAGCTCGCCAATGAGCCGGAGGAGGTGCCGGGTGGTGAGCGGACTAAGAACGGCTGGAATGTTGTTCGGAATATTATGTCGAGTATGGGTGAGGGGCATCTTTGCCGGCATAGTTTTATTTTGGCGATTGGCGGGGGTAGTGTTTTGGATATGGTTGGCTTTGCGGCATCTCTGGTGCATAGGGGTGTCAGGGTCATCAGGATACCTACATCAGTGTTGGCGCAGGGTGATGGGGGTGTTGGGGTCAAGACGGGTATGGATGAACATGGACAGAAGAATTTTGTCGGCACCTTTGCTCCGCCTGTAGCTGTAATCAATGATTTTGATTTCCTGAAGACTTTGGATGATGAGTATTGGATTGGAGGATTGTCAGAGGCGTTCAAGGTTGCGATTATCAAGGATCCTGAGTTTTTTGATTTGCTATGCGATAAGGCGGGTGAGTTAAAGGCGAGGGATGATGAGGTGATTGAGGATGTTGTCAGGCGGGCGGCGATACTGCATCTTGATCATATCCGAAACAGTGGTGATCCTTTTGAGTTTGGGACGGCGCGGCCTTTGGATTTTGGTCATTGGGCAGCCCATAAGCTAGAGATAATGTCTAATTACCGTTTAAACCATGGACTGGCAGTAGCGATTGGGATTGCTTTGGATTCGTATTATGCTTTTCGGAAGGGTTTTCTGACGGAGGCTGAGTTAGATCGGATATTGAGTGCGTTTCAGGATGCTGGGTTGCCGATATGGGATAAGGTCTTGAACAGCAAAACGGAGAGCGGTGAACTGGTTGTGCTTAAGGGGCTTGAGGATTTTCGGGAGCATCTGGGCGGGATGCTGACGGTGACGCTTCCTGACGGGATCGGGAAGAAGATTGAGATTCATGAGATTGATGTGGGGATTGTCGCCGAAGCTATTAAATATCTGGGGGAGAGAATTAGCCGCCGATAAACGCCGATAAACGCCGATAAACGCCGACCGTGTCCGCCGAAGCCGCGAAGGGCGTAGGCTGGATGGGTAGGATGGCTTATAGGCTTAGGAATGGTTTGCCCGCTCGCTCCCCCCGTCGCCCGCCTGCTCCCGACCATTCGGGAGGGCTGGCAGGCTAGATGCCTGGGATAAAACGGATGAGGACTTGTCGGGTTTGGGAAGATTCGACAGGATTGACAGGATGAACAGGATTTGATTATAGGCTTTGGAGAGTATCGCCCCGAATGGTCGGGGATCAAGCTCGCAGAGGCGCAGAGAGCGCGGAGTTTAAGAGAATGAAGTTGGGTTCAGGTAATACGCATTTGACTTATTGTTTGAATGTCCATCCGGCGGAGACGTGGGAGGATACGTTTGAGTCGATTAGGACTTGTGCTGTGCAGGTGCGTGATCTGGTGGCGCCTGGAGTATCTTTCGGGCTTGGTCTCAGGATCAGTCATATAGCCGCTGTAACTCTTGGTCATCCAGCGAAGCTTGCGGAGTTGAAGGCATTTCTGAAAGAGAATAATCTTTATGTGTTTACCATTAATGGGTTTCCCTATGGGCCTTTTCATGGTGTGACGGTTAAGCAGGATGTTTACAAGCCCGACTGGCGTATGGATGAGCGGGTTGAGTATACGTTACAGCTGGCGGATATATTGGCTGAATTGCTTCCTGATGGGATGAGCGGGAGTATCAGTACAGTGCCATGTTCGTATAAGTCCTGGATTAAGGGGACTGCTGACCGGGAGCTTATGATTAAGAATTTGATTAAGTGTGTCAGACATCTTCAAAAGATAGAGGCTGAGACGGGTAAAGAGATTCACATTGGTTTAGAGCCTGAGCCTGATTGTTATCTGGAGACTACGGATGAGGTATTGGATTTCTTTTCGCATGATGCGTTGGCTGATGAGGGTGTGAGACGTCATTTAGGGGTATGTTTTGACACATGTCATTTGGCGGTTGAGTATGAGGATTTGTGTGAGGCATTGGATAAGATTGTTGATGCGGGGATACTGGTATCGAAGATTCAAATCAGTTCGGCTTTGAAGAGGGATATTGACGATGGATGTCAGGATGTTTTGTCGCAGTTTAACGATGATGTGTATTTGCATCAGGTGAAGAGTCGTGGTGAAGATGGGGTTGTTGTGAGTAGCCCGGATCTGAATGATTTTTTCAATGAGATGCCGGAGGGCGACTGTAGAGTTCATTGTCATGTTCCGTTGTATTTCGAGGGAAATGATGATGTGGGGTCGACGGCCTCGGAGTTGACGAGGGAGTTTTTTGGTAAGGTTGCAGAATATGGCATTGAGCATCTGGAGATTGAGACGTATACTTTTGATGTGTTGCCTGAGGATTTGAAGAAGCTGGGCGTAGTGGGGAGTATTGTGAAAGAATATGAATGGGTGGTAGCGGCTTGCGGCCGCTAGACTACGGACTACGGGAAAGGCATCGCGCAGAGGCGCAGAGAGCGCAGAGTTTAAGAGGATTATAGGCTTAGGGAAGATTCACAGATTGGGAAGTCCGGCAGGGATTGTCGGGCAGGTAACGAAGGGCTTGTAGGCTCTGCGGGGATTAAGAGGTGAGTATGAGTGCTGATTCGGGGTTGGTTTTTGATTTGGCGACGGCGTTTTGGCGATCGAGTGTAATGTTCACGGCTTGTGAGCTTGGTGTATTTGATATGCTGGAGGGTGGGCCCTGTGCTTTGGGTGAGTCGACAAAGAGATTGCAGGCGTCTGAGCGTGGGGTGTTTGCGTTATTGGAGTCGTGTGTTTCGCTGGGTTTGCTTGAGAAGCGTGGTGATATGTATGGTAACACTGAGACCGCTTCGGTTTTCCTGACGAGCAGAAGTCCTGAGTCGTTGGTGATAACGTTACGTTTGCAGTCGGCGACATTTCCTATGTGGACGAAGTTGAAGGATGCGGTTATCAGTGGAGAGCCGGTTGTTCCTCCGTCGGATCTTTTGGGTAGTAACAAAGAGCTTACGCGTCATTTTGTGATTGGTATGCATCAGCGTGCGATAGGGGTGGCGAAGGTCATGGTGGATGAGGTTGATTTTACGGGGCGTAAGTTGTTGGCTGATATTGGTGGCGGGCCGGGGACGTATTCGGTGATGTTGACTGAGAAGTTTCCGGGGTTGAAGTCGCGTGTGATGGATTTGGCACCTATTCTGGAGGTGTCGAGGGAGTTGATTGATGAGGCGGGTGCGAGTGATCGGGTTGAGACGGTGCCGTTTAACGCGAAGGAAGATGATTTAGAGGGTGGTTTTGATGCCGCGTTGGTTTCGGGGTTTTTGCACAGGTTGCCAGCGGAGGGTTGTATCAGGGTGTTGAAGAAGGTGTATGATGCGATGGAGCCGGGTGGTCAGGTTGTGGTGAATGATTTGTTTTCGATGGGTGATGGGCCGGAGATGGCGGTGTTGTTTGGTTTGCAGATGTTGTTGACGAATGATACTGGGCGGACGCATTCGCTTGAGGAGATGAGTTCGTATGTTGAGCAGGCGGGGTTCGGCAGTATCACCACGAAGGTCTTGCCGCCGCCGTTGCCGCACTCGTTGGTCATGGGCGTGAAGAGATAAACGATGATTGATGAATAATGAGTAATGAATGAAAGACTTCCACTCACTGTCCTCTGCGCTCTCTGCGCCTCTGCGCGATGCCTTCCCCGTAGTCTGTAGTCTAATGTAGGAATGGTGGCATTGGGCAGCCGAGTGAGTCGGATATTGCTCGGAGGAGTTCTGCTTCTTCGAGGGTTACTTTGCCGTCTGCGGCTACGCAGGTGATGCAGGCGTTGAGGATGGTCTTTTTTACTGCGGGTGAGCCTTCGTTGAATTTGTTGAGTGCGTCATCTACGAGTCGAAGGTTGCATTCTGTCTAGGGTAATAGTTTGGAATCTGAATCGAGGTGAAGTTTGCGGGTTCCTGCTGTGAATGCGTCTGCGGCTTCACTTGCGTTTTCGTTGCCCCAATGAGCGAGACATGCGAGCAGTTCGTCGCAGGAAGACTGTAGTCCCCTGATATCGTAATATTGGATTACAGGTGGTTTTGGGTTGTTGAATGCTGGTTCCAGGTGGCGGGTAATGATTTTCTGTAGTGTGTATTCGAAGAGGTCGATTTGTTCGTCGGCACGCATCATGTGGTCCAGGTTGACCATGAATGCATCGTACTGATTGTTGGAGAGTTGTTTCAGTGAGCCGATTGCGATGTCGATGACAGGGAGGCGGGCTTCATCATTTAGAGCTTCAACTTCATTCATGATCTTCATTGTCTCTGCGTGAACTGCCGGGTCGGCGTGTTCTGCGAGGCGTTTGAGCTGGTAGTCGCGAGATGCCTGTCCCTTGTTAAGAAGCATGCTGTAGATAACTGCACGTGCGCCGTATGTCTCGCGGGCGGCATTGGCTATATTCTCCGGGATTGAAGAGATGATGGAGATTGCATGGTTGATATGTTCCTGTTGTGGGGTGCCGACGGTTTCCACTACAGCGTCAGGTTCTATTGCGTAGACTATATCTGAGGCGGATTCAGTTGCAGTGAAGCCTGAGATGCCTGCTGTTGTGTCCTTTTTGTGTTTGTGTGGAGGTGAGGATTTGAAGTCGCCGTTGAAAGAAGGGTCGATTCTTTTAATTCGTTCGGGGAGGGGTGGGTGTGTTGCCATGGCGTCCATAAAGCTACTTTTCAGTCCATTTGAGAAGAAGAAGTGGCTGGCTTCTTCGGCGTGTGTGTTTTTTATGCGGGAGCTGGCATTGAAACCACCGATTCGTTTTAGGGCACCGCTGATTCCGTCAGGGTTTCTGGTGAACTGTACGGCGGATGCGTCTGCAAGGAACTCGCGTTGACGTGACACGGCGCTTTTAATCAGCTTGCCGAAAAATACACCGATAAATCCGATAGCCATCAGACCCAGGCCGAGGAGCACAGCCGCCATGGCGCCGCCTTTGCCCTTGGAGTTGCCGCCACCACTGAAGGCGCTCACGCGCATGGTCCAGTATCCGAGCAGGGCGATGACCAGGATTCCGTGGAGCACGCCCATGAGTCGAATGTTCAGGCGCATATCGCCGTTCATAATATGGCTGAATTCGTGGGCTATAACGCCCTGCAGTTCGTCTCGTGTAAGTTCCCTGATACATCCGCGCGTGACGCCTATTACGGCATCGCTTGGGGTGAATCCGGCGGCGAACGCATTTATGCCCTGTTCGTTTTCCATGATATAGACGGGCGGTACGGGTGTGCCCGAAGCGATGGCCATTTCTTCGACGACGTTCAGGATCTTGCGCTCATCATTATCCTTTGCTCCTGAGCTAATCAGTCTGCCGCCCAGCATTTCGGCAATGGATTTGCCGCCCTGCGCAAGCTGGCCGATTTTGAAGAAAGAGCCCATCAGTACGATAAAGAGTGTGCCGCCGATGACATACATGAGAAGCTCCGGGTTCCACAGCATCGAATAATCGATTTCGGCGGTTCCGGTTTGTTTGTTGGCAGTTTGAGCGCCAATGAACAGGGCGGCGAACAAGAGGTATATGGCTGCCATGATCAGGATGACTGCCAGTATATAGTAGCCGATCAGCATAGAAGTCTTGCGCTGAGCATCTTCCTGATGCTGAAAGAAATCCATTGTTGAGGATGTAGATGGCATGGTTATTCGTTTCAATTGTTGCGTTTATGGTGAGATATCTCGGCAGGCTCGACATGACATGTGTATGTTGTCATTCCCAGCGCAGTCGAGGAGTCTCCGCCCCTAAAATTTTACTTTGACGGCTTCGCGTTCTTCTTCTGCGGCTTCGAGGAGTACTGCTTCCTTGAATCCGAGTGGGTTTGAGATAAGAACGTTCGGGAATGTTTCGCGAGATGTGTTATAGACCGTTACAGCGTCGTTATAAGCCTGACGTGAGAACGCGATTTTATTCTCAGTTGAAGTCAGTTCTTCCATGAGTGTTGCCATGGTTTGATTTGCTTTCAGATCAGGATAAGCCTCCATGGTCATCCGGAATCCACCGAGCGCCTTCATTAGTCCGTTTTCGGCCTGGACCAGGACTTTCATGGCGTCTGGGTCGCTCGGGTTGGCGGCGGCATTTTTGTTTGCATCCATTGCTCCGGAGCGTGCTTCTGTCAGTTTCACGAGAGTTTCTTTTTCGTGATCCATGTATCCCTTGGCTGTTTCGACAAGATTGGGGATGAGGTCGTAACGGCGTTTGAGTTGAACGTCTATTTGTGCGAATGCGTTTTTGAAGCGGTTTCTTAGTGCGACGAGTTTATTGTATATGGCCGCGATGAAGAAACCTAATACAACTGCTATTATAAGTGCTATGGCCCATCCTGGTATCATCATTGTCTCCTTGCGCCCGCTTTACGGGCAAGTTAATAGTTAATAGTTAAAAGTTATTTGTTAACAGTTGATGCATTGTAGGGAAAGGGGCTCAACAAAGTCCATTATAAATTACATACGAGGGCGGATTTTATGATGACGTCGTTTTTTTTGATGCCGGGGGCTGGGTTGTTGTCGTATTTATCTTCGAAGACGAGGCGGAGGGAGAGTTTGGAGTTGATCGCGGCCTCGACACCTAGTTCATAGTTAATGAGATATACGTCGAAGTCTTCGAATTCGGGGAGGTATTCGAGGGCTTCCCATAGTCTTGCTGATTTGCTGATCTGCCAGTCGTATTTGCTGACGACTCGTAGATTGATGGAGTCCTCGGTGTCATCTATTGCTGTTGCGCCGACTGTGTTTGTGATATCCAGCTTTGTTTCTATGTATGCGGCACCGAGTTCTATGCTGAAGTTTTGGGTAGGGTTTTTGATGAAGTAATAGCCGAGACCGGGGCCGACTGTTATGCGGTAGTCGATGTGGGCGATGTTATCGTATTTGTAGTCGGCGTTGATGTAAGAGTATGTGCGGTCGGTCATCAGGAAATTGTACTGTGCTGTAGCGTTGGCGTTCTCCTCCGTTGTTGTATCTTCGGATTCGCCGTAGGCATATTTGGCTTTTGCTATGAATTCGCGGGTGGTTCCTTTTCTTTGGGTATTGAAGTCGATGTTGTAGAGAGAGGTATCGCTGTTTCCGCTGGTGCGATTGAGGCCTAGGGCCACATTTTGTTTCCATTCGGGTTCCTGTGCCTGTGATATTTTTACGAGGGCGAGAAGAAAGGTTATGACGAGCAGTACCCAAAGTCGCCAGCGAGAGAATCCTTTTATATTGGCTTTGCGTGGCAGGGGTGGTGTTTCGGTGAATACCCGGCTTTGCTTGAATGTAAGGCGCATGCGTGAATTGATTGCCCATCCAACGCCTTCGAGTATGGAGCTGAGGTCGCGGCGTTTGAGTTTCATCAGTGCAATTAAGCAGGCGGGTGCCATTACTGCGAGTATGGCCATGAGTATGCCGCCGATAGTTTTTGCGGGGCCGAGGCTCCCGATAGTTTTCACAAAGAAAGCTACGGCAGAGGTGACTGCAGCGAATGCTACACCTCCGCCCATCAGGAGTCCGCCTGCCATCATGCCTTTTGACTGTTGGGGTGGGGCGATGGCGCTTGAAGTGGCTGCGTCCAGTTTCTTCTCCGCAGCGGTTGTCATTGCCTCGATCTTGCCTGTCAGCAGTTTTCCGATTCGCTGGAATGGTGCGACCAGGGTTTCGCCTACGCGGATGGGGTTTTCGATAATATCTATTACTTTTGCGTCGAGCAGTTTGCCGCGCAGATCACAGAAGATGCCTCGTTTGCCGATGCAGAGGTTGCCTTTTGTTCCTGAGGTGACGGGCACGGCTATGATATATTTATCTTTGTTGTTTTCGGGTATTATCTCTACATAGAGTATGAATATATCGCTGGTCTTTGCTATTTCGCTGTGATGTTTGAGGTTTTCTACTTTTACGCTGAAGTTTAAAATGCGTCCATCGATGATCAGTGTTCCCATTTCGAAGGCGGCTCTGGTGTCCGGGTCGTAGAGGTGTGGGAAGCTGGTGAAATTATTTACGAACGTTATGATGTTTGCCTGGTACAGGATAAGTTTCTCGACGAGGTTGATGTTGTCCTGGATCAGGGCGGTCTTGTTGCTGTTGGCAATTATACGGCTTGTTTCCTTTTGGAAGCGCTCATCGAGATAGACCGTCAGTTTTTCCAGACCAAGATCTTCGACGCTGCCGCCTTTCTTGGTATTGTACCATTCTTCGTATATCACGAAGGTGTTTTTAATTGTCAGCCAGTCGTCTTTGGAGAGGTTTTTCATGGACTGGTTCAGCACGGGCATCATTACTTCGGCGCGGAAACGTTGGAGCATGGATGCGTAGAAAGGGTTGATCGTGTCGCTGAATCGGAGTGTCTGTTGTTGGTCCGGGTTGGCTAGCGGGGAGTTCTTCATAAAGTTTTTTAGTGACTGAACGTTTTTTGTGTCTTCCGGGTTGAGTTGTTCCGCGTGTGGTTTGATATGTTCTTCGATACGCGGGTCGAAGGTGATGGCTTCGCTCTGTGCGAAATACTGGTCTATCTTCTCGCGGATATGGAGGAATGCCTGGAAAGCGCTATGGGTGTTGTTGCCAAGCGGCATCAATTCTGTGTTTCGTCTTCCTTTAGGGATGGCAGTTTTCTTGTGCCAGTCAATCCGTGCTGTGATTTCCGTGATAAACTCTTCCAGTTTCTCGGTGTTGACGCCCTTGTCTTTCGGGTTCTCGGTGTCTTCAGGGAGTCCGCCGATAGTATTTATGATGTCGATGATGAAGTCCTTGATCTTGGGATCGGATGCGGCGTCGGGTGCGGCTATTCCTGCGTGGCAGTGAGGGGCTTCCTCGAGTTTTGATTTTATTTCCCGTACTTGCTGCAGTGTGATTGATGATGTATCGGCTTTGCGTAGTTCAACCAGCATCTTGTTTGCGGCTGTGATGATCTTTGCTCCGTCTGCGGTGTCCTTGTTGACGGCGTTGATGTTTAGTGCTTCTGCTTGTTCGTTTATGCCGGTGTGGTCCGTGAGGGTGTCGAGTAGCCATTTGATGCCGCGTTTGACCTCGTAGCACATAATGCGTTTATTATCATCTATATCGAGGTAATCCAGAAATTCGGCGTCGCTGTTTATTGATACGGTAGGTGCGCCGGTGGCGACCCAGTGAGCTTCTTCGAGTGTGAGGACGTGCTTCAGGTCTGAGACAGACTTTATTTGCAGGTGGTAGGAATGTCCGAACCTCTCGAATGTCATTTTATTGCTCATGGGAAGAAAGTGTAGGGTGTCGATGAGGAAGGGTCAAGTGGGTTATGGGAAATTCTAGGTTTTGAATATTGTTATTTGTGGCATAAAGAGGAATAATGGGAGGGAGAGATTGGGGGAGATGAATGGCGGGACCTTGTAAGGTAATGGTAGTTGTTGATGAGCCGTCGGTAGCCGGGATTACCCGGATGACGCTAGAGTCTGGGCTCAGCGCAGATGACTTGCTGAGACTCAATCGTGACTACTGGGAGTAAATGTTCTGGCTTTAATTCCATATTTACGCGCAAGTTTCGGGATCAAATGTGAAGGAATTAGTTCGCAAATCTGACGGAATATGACAAGATATTTCTTGGCTGATTTGACTGGCATAATACGATCTCCTGGATTTAGTTGTTTAGAAGATTGCAGCCAGTCGGTCGGTCACTATAAAGATTTTTTCGATTATGTATGGGATACTAGTGACTAAAGAATATTGTTAGGATATCGCCATGGAGCATGCAATATCAGCGGTTAATACTGTAGACAATATGATTCCTGCTCAGATGGTGGCGTTTGGTGTTCTTTTGCTTGCGGCTCATCTGGGTGGGCGTTTGTTTGGGCGAATGCATTTGTCTGAGTCCTCGGGGCAGCTTCTGGGTGGTGTTGCTGCAGGGCCCTGGGTATTGAAAGCAATCGGGTTGACGCCTTCCTTAAGTGTTTTGTATGAAGGTGCTGTGGGTAGTTTTAACTATTTTGTCTTTATATTCATCAGTGTAGTGGCGTTTAGTATTGGTGAAGAGCTTCGTATTTCGCGTCTCAAGACGGTTGGTCGTTCCGCTCTTATTATTTGTCTGATAGAGTCGTTTGCAACGTTTGCCTGTGTTTCCGCGGGGCTGTATTTGATGGGTGGGCTGACATTGATCGAGGCGTTGGTGGTCGGTTCGATAGGTATAGCGACTGCGCCGGCTGTGACATTCGTGCTTCTTAATAGGTTGCGGGTAGAAGGCCGGCTTCGGAATATTCTCGGAAGCGTAGAAATAATGGGCGATATTCTCGGGGTGATAATCTTTTCCTTCCTGCTGCAGATCGCTAAAAGTATATCGGTGGAAATGCCGCTTTCCGAGGGTGCCGAGAGGGCTATTGTACTGCCTATTATAAAGGATCTGATTCTGGCTCATCTTGCAGGCGCGGCCATATTCTTTTTGTTGCGTATTCTTGTCGGGCGTCGTCGGAAACCCGTGCTTCTTGACGACGATGCTGACACATCGAACGGGCTTCTTTTCCGCATGCTTGCCGAGCATCCTTCGCCATCGGTTCAGATTTTTGTTGTTGTTGTCGGTGCTGTTGCAGTGGGAGCCGGGGTGGCGTATTATTTTCATATTCCTTTTATACTCTCGGCTGCATTCGCAGGGTTTCTTGTGGCGAATTTTCATTCTCATGCTATTTTTGATTCTCTCAAGATCAACAATATATCATCTCTATTCAGTCTGGCGTTCTTTGCCATTGTCGGATCGACCGTGAGGCTTGACGCATTTGACGGGTCTACTGCGGTTCTTGTTCTTGTTTATGTTGCTTCCCGCACGTTTGGGAAGGTGTCGGGTACCTGGCTGGGCTGCAAGATTATGAGGGAAGACCGGAAAATCGCATCCTGTCTGCCTTATCTGATGTTTCCGCAGGCGGCGGTTGCTGCCGTGGAAGCGGTTTATGCCAGCGCAGTTCTGGGTAATATCCTTATTTCGACAATAATATTGCCAGCTATTGTTCTTTTTGAGATCGGTGGTGCAATTATGTCCGAGCGTACGCTTAAACGCTGGCGCACATGGGTTGCTGGTGAAGAGGAAGCGATGAAGGCCACCAAAAGCAGCGCACCTTCGGAGGCGCTGCGTTTGTTGTTGTCGATCCTGCGGCCCGGATGTATTGCTCTGGATCTGCAGGAAGATTCTAAGGAGGCTATTCTTAAAGATTTGCTCGATCGGGCTTCTGATTCATCGCCAAATGGTATAAACCGCGATGAGGCGTTTCATCTGATAATGGAACGTGAGGCGTTGATGCCTACCGGGATGGGGCATGGTATAGCGATTCCTCATTGCCGGCTGTTGGATATTGATCAGCCGATCATGGTCTGGTGCAGGCACCGTTCAGGCGTCGTATTTGGCGGGGTTGATGATCAGCCTTGTCATCTCATCGTCATGATTATCAGTAACGTTGGCGATCCAAATGAACATATGCGGCTGCTAAGCGCATCAGCCCACTTGCTTGCTAATGAGGATACCCGTCAGCAGCTTTTCCTTGCCAAGACAGAGGACGAGTTCGTGCGAGTCATCCGCAATGCGTCAAAGTAGTTGCGGTAAACGCCACCGTCAAATGTCGAAGCTCTATATTATGCCTGGCTGGCTTGCAGTGCCTGTTTGAAATCAGCTTTGATATCTTCCGGGTTTTCCAGGCCAACTGCGACGCGTACGAATTCGGGTGTTACGCCAGCGGCGGCTTGGGCTTCTTCTGACATCTGCTGATGGCTTGTTGAGGCCGGGTGTAGAACGAGGGTTTTGGCGTCGCCTACGTTGGCCAGGTGGCTTGCGAGTGTGACGCTATTGATGAATTTTTCGCCAGCGGCACTTCCGCCTTTGATGCCAAAGCCGAGAACTGCGCCGTATCCGCCTGTGAGGTACTGGCTGGCAATTTCATGGTATGGATGCTCTGGGAGGCCTGTATAGTTGACCCATTCGACTTCATCCTGTTCCTGAAGCCATTTGGCCATTTCGAGCGTATTTGCGCTTTGCTGGCGAATGCGGAGAGGAAGCGTTTCCAGTCCCTGCAGGAAGAGGAAAGCGTTAAATGGGCTGGGGCACATGCCGATATTGCGCATGCCTTGAACGCGTGCTTTGAGGATGAATGCGATGTTGCCCATGTCTGGAACATTACTGAGCGCGTCCCAATATACAAGACCGTGATAGCTGTCGTCCGGTGTAGTGAAGCCTGGGAAACGGCCTTGAGACCAGTCGAAATTACCACTGTCGACAATTACTCCTCCGATAGATGTTCCGTGTCCGCCAATCCATTTCGTGCATGAATGGATTACTATATCTGCGCCATGCTCGATGGGTTTGCAGAGGATAGGTGAGAATGTGTTGTCAACGACGAGAGGAATGCCTGCAGCATGCGCTACATCAGCGATACCCTTGATATTGGCTACGTCGCCTTTCGGGTTGCCGACGCTCTCGAGGTAAACGGCTTTGGTATTTTCCTTAATGGCGTCCTTGATCTTTTCGGGAGTCGGGTCGTCCACAAATGTTGTTTCGATGCCTATTTTTGGAAATGTGTGGCGGAAGCATGTTTCTGTACCGCCGTAGAGTGACGCGGAGCTGACGATATGGTCGCCTACTTCGGCGATGGTGTGGATGGTCAGGAAGATCGCTGCCATGCCGCTTGATGTCAGCAATGCGCCTGTGCCGCCTTCCAGTGCGGCGATGCGTTTTTCTGTTACGTCGGAGGTCGGGTTCATCAGGCGGGTGTAGATGTTGCCGAACTCCTTGAGAGCGAAGAGGTTTGCCGCGTGTTCGGCATCGTTGAACACGTAGCTGCTTGTTTGGTAAATAGGAACGGCTCTTGCGCCTGTGGTAGGATCCGGTTCCTGTCCGGCGTGAAGTGAAAGTGTTTCCGGGTTTTTAGTTTCGAATGACATTGTGTCTCCTCTTGTCTAGTTTCAGTTGATCAAAATGACACTTTGTATACATGTAGTATACTATCTAATTGCTCGGATAATCTATGAGAGTTGCGATGCGTGCGCAACGTAAATCTGCTGTTTTTTGTTAATCTTTCGTGTTTCCCCTGTGAAAAAAGGCTGTTTTGCAAGTTTCTTAAATATTTACTATTGACAGATTTAGGGGTATACCTTAATATGAGTAAAACAATCGGAATAGTAAGGATTAAGAATGAGAATATCGTCAAAAACTGATTATGCGCTTCGGACGGTGATAGATCTGGCTCTGCACGGGTCGGAGGGTGTTGTTCGGGCTGGTTCTATAGCTGAGAGGCAGAGTTTATCGAGGGATTATCTGGGGCAGATTCTTATGAGTTTGAAGGCGGCTGGTATGGTAAACAGTAAGAGGGGGTTATCTGGTGGGTATATGCTGGCGAAGGATCCTTCGGAGATAACATTGCTTTCGGTGATAGATCTGACTGACCCGTCATTGGTTTCTGTGCCTATGGAGGGTACGGCGGAAGTGGAGAATGTTGAGAAGAGTGTGGTGGTGGATATATGGAAGGAAGTCACGGGGCATGTGGCGGGGGAGCTTGGCGCTATTACGATTCAGGATATTTGCGATAGGATAGCGGAGAAGACGAGCGGTCGGGCGTCAGATTATGCGATATGAGAGAATTGATGATTGATTAATAATGAACGATGAATGGGAACGAGCCGGTGGCTCGGGAATATCGAATATCGAATACTGAATGTCGAATATCGAAGGGAATAGTACGGATGAATGATGTTGGTTATAAAGAGTTTGGGTATGATGGGAATGGTGAGGCGGGAGATGTGCTTCGCTGGGCTTTGGAGAAATTTCATCCCAAGATAGCGATTGCCTGTAGCTTTCAGCATGCGGTGCTTATTGATATGGCTGTGCGGATAAATCCTGAGGTTAGGGTCTTTTCAATCGATACCGGACGTTTGCCGGAAGAGACATTTGAATGTGCAGCTGACATTGAGAATCATTTTGGAATCAAAATAGAGTGGATTCTGCCAAAACAGGATTCGGTCGAGAAGATGATGCGCGAAAGCGGGCCGTTTTCCTTTAAGGAGAGTCTTGATGCGCGGCGCGGTTGTTGTGCTATTCGCAAGGTGGAGCCGTTGAACCGCATGTTGTCGGGTCTGGATGCATGGATAACTGGTGTGCGGAGTGATCAGAATGTGACCAGGAAAGAGACGCGTAAGATCTTTCGGGATGATGCGCACGGCGACGTCATCAAAGTTAACCCATTGGTGGATTGGAATTACGACCAGATCAAGGATTATGTAAAGGCGCGGAAGCTACCGTACAACAGCTTGTTTGAGAAGGGGTATTCGTCGATTGGCTGTGCCTGTTGCACGAGGGCTGTTGAGTCGGGTGAGGATATAAGGGCAGGACGCTGGTGGTGGGAGAACCCGGAACATAAGGAATGCGGATTGCATGTCAGGAATTGGGATATATAGGGGGAAGACTGTGGATGGTGGACTGTGGACTGTGGACTGATGGGCTGTGTGTTTGTGGGCTTTGGGATATTTAATATCGAATGTCGAATGATGAATATCGAATATCGAAGGTGAGAGAATGATAGGCTGTGGAATATGAAGATTGATACTAAGGTGATACATGGGGCGTATAAGCCGGATGGGGAGACTGGGGCGACGGTTGCGCCGTTGGTGATGAGCACGTCGTTTACGCATGAATCGGCTGAGGATATTGAGGCGGTGTTTAATGGCAGGGCGCCTGGATATGTTTATTCGCGCATCAGCAATCCTACGATCATGGCCTGGGAGCGGCGTTTGACTGAGCTCGAGGGCGGTATGGCTACTATTGCCTGTGCGTCGGGGATGGCGGCGATCAGCACTTCTATTCTGGCGTTGGCTGGAGCGGGTGATGAGATCGTATCCGGCAATAGTCTTTTTGGCGGCACGTATTCTCTGTTTGCGCATACTCTTGCGAGGTATGGAATAAAGACTGTTTTTGTTGAATCGACTGATGTGTCGGCTTATGCCAAGGCGATTACTGACAAGACGAAGGTTATTTTTGTGGAGACTATTGGAAACCCAAAGATGGACGTTCCTGATTTGGCTGCGATCGCGACGTTGGCAAAGGAGAATGGGATTGTGTTTGTAGTAGACAGCACTGTTACGACGCCAATTATGGTCAGGCCAAAGGAATTCGGGGCGGATATAGTGGTTCATTCTTCGTCAAAGTTTATTAATGGTCATGGGAATGCTTTAGGGGGTGCTATTGTTGATTGCGGCACGTTCGATTGGTCGGGAGATCGTTATGAACATTTGCATGACTATCATGCGAAGGCGGGGAGTTTTGCGTTTATGGCGGCATTGAGGAATCAGTATTTCAGGGATATAGGAGCATGCATATCTCCATTTAATGCGTTTCTTACTAATATGAGTGTTGAGTCGTTGGCGGTCAGGATGGAGCGGCATTGCGATAACGCGCTTGAGTTGGCGGGGCGGCTTGATAGTGACAAGCGTGTTGAGCAGGTTCGATATCCGGGCTTGGCCGGGCATCCTGGTAATAAGGTTGCAGAGGCTCAATTTGACGGTATGTACGGAGCGGTTCTGGGTTTCAGGCTGGGGTCGAAGGAGCGATGTTTTCAGTTTATCAACGGCCTGAATCGAGTGCAGAACCTTGCCAATCTTGGTGATGCCAAGACGCTGGTGATTCATCCGGCATCGACGATATGTCATGACCTGAGTGAAGCTGAGAGGCAGGCGGTTGGGGTGACGGATGATCTGGTGCGGATGTCGGTGGGGATTGAGAATATAGAAGATATTTGGGAAGATGTTAATAATGGGCTGGATTCTTTGAAATAAACTACAGAAGATGGAGATTGAAAATGGAATTGCAAATAAATGGTGAAGGTGTTGAGGTTGGTGATGCCATCTCGGTTTCAGAGTTGTTGAAGGTGCAGGAAGTGAAAATGCCTGATATGGTCAGTGTTGAACTGAATGGAGGCATAATACAGCGTGATACGTTTGATACTACGGTGTTGGCAGATGGTGATAAGATAGAGTTTATGTATTTTATGGGTGGCGGGAGTAGGAGAAGTGCTGATTGATGAATAATGAATGATGAATGATTGATGGGAAAAGGTTGTTATGAATTTGAGTGAAGAACAGATTGAGAGATATTCGAGGCATATTATATTGTCGGAGGTAGGGGGGAAGGGGCAGGAGAAGTTGCTGGCCAGCAAGGTATTGTTGGTTGGTGCGGGCGGTTTAGGTTCGCCTGTGGGTTTGTATCTTGCTGCTGCCGGCATTGGCACAATAGGTGTTATTGATGGTGATGTAGTTGATATGACAAATCTTCAGCGTCAGGTATTGCATAGCACTGCGGATCTGGGACGGCCGAAGGTTGAGTCTGCGAAGGCCACGATGACGGGCATCAATCCTGATGTGGAGGTGAAGACTTATTATGAACTGCTTAAGGCTGATAATGCTTTGGATATAATAAAGGACTATGATTTTATCGTTGATGGGATGGATAACTTTGCAGGCAAGTTTCTGTTGGCGGATGCATGTCATATGGCGGGTAAAGCGTATTCACATGCTGGCATACTGCGTTTCGATGGTCAGACCATGACTGTTGATCCAGGGAAGAGCGCATGTTACAGGTGTGTATTCAATGCGCCGCCGCCGGCTGGGTCTGGGCCGACGTGTTCTCAGGCTGGTGTGTTGGGAGTGTTGCCTGGTGTGATTGGAAGTATTCAGGCAACTGAAGCGGTCAAGTATTTGCTGGGGATCGGCGATTGTCTTATGGACAGGTTATTGGTCTACAATGCGCTTACCATGACATTTCGTAATGTGAATCTTAAGAAGAACAGCAGTTGTGCTTTGTGCGGTGAGAACCCGACGATAACGGAGCTTAAGGATGCGGAGCAGGCTGTGTGTGATTTGAAAGCGTGAAGAGTGATGCGTGAAACGTGAAACGTGATGATTGTGGGCTGTGGGGAATTGATGAGTAATGAGTGATGAATGGGTTTAGGGATTATGATGAAGGTTGGGGAGGATATTTACGAGGAACTGGTTGAGGCGGCGCGGGAGGATGCTCCGCTTGAGGCCTGTGGGATTCTTGCTGGCGTTGATGGTGTTGTGGAGAAGTTTTACAGGATGACTAATTCTGATGCTTCGGCTGAGCATTACACTATGGTTCCGGAAGAGCAGTTTGCGGCGGTGAAGGATATGCGCGAATTGGGTCTGACAATGTTGGCGGTATGGCATAGTCATCCGGCGACGCCGGCAAGGATGTCTGAAGAGGACATTAAATTGGCTTATATGCCTGAGACGATATATGCAATCTTGTCGCTGGAGAATCCTGCGGAGCCAGTGTTAAAGGGTTTTGAAGTGGTAGATGGGGAGGCGAATGAAGTTGAAGTGGAAACAGGAAATAGGCAATAGGATTAGGGGAGAATTAGCCGCCGATGAACGCCGATGGATAGGATGGGATTGTAGGCTTTGTGTTTTTAGACAGAATTAACAGAATGATCAGAGTAGGATTATAGGCTCTGTTTCTTTTGACAGGATGAACCGGATGATTAGAACAGGCAGAAAGCGGTAAGACTTTACAGTCCACTGTCCATAGTCCGATAGTCCGGGCAAGGGGGGGTAATATTATGAGTAAGAGTAAGTTTTATGAGTTGCCGGGGAATTTGGCTGAGGATATAGATGCGCATGAGAGTGATGTGAAGCGTTTTTTATCGGGTGATCTTGCGCCTGGTATATTTAAAGCCCGGCGTGTGCCGAGGGGAATATATGAGCAGAGGAAGGATGGAACATACATGATGCGTGTCAGGGTGGCTGGTGGAATGTTTACTGCTGAACAGGGGCGCAAGCTGGCGGATATTGGCGAGCAGTATGGGAATCTTCATGTCACGACCAGGCAGGATGTGCAAATTCACAATGTCGATATAGCGGATAGTCCGGAATTGATGCGGCAATTGATGTCTGTCGGGTTGACGAGTAAAGGCGGCGGCGGCAACACGGTACGAAATGTTGCGGCATGTCCTTTCGCTGGAATATGTCCTTCGGAGGTATTTGATGTTGCACCGTATGCTTATGCGGTGACGGAATATCTTATCACGCTTGAAGGCAGTTATAATCTTCCTCGCAAATACAAGATAGCTTTCAGTGGTTGTGGCGCGGACTGTGCTCTGGCGCGTATTAATGATCTGGGTTTTATAGCGAAAGAAAAGGATGGAAGGCCAGGTTTCGAGATGTATGGCGGCGGCGGAATGGGTGCGGTCTCTCGTCCTGGTGATCTGCTGGAGGACTGGATCTCGGCTGATGATGTAGTCAAGATATCGGAAGCGATGCGGCGTTTGTTTGACAGGACCGGTGACAGGCACAACAGGAGTAAGGCGCGTTTACGTTTTGTTTTCGAACGGCTTGGAGTGGAGGCGGTCAAGGATGAGTTGCAGAAGGAGCTTGATGGTCTTGATGGGGTTCCTGAATGCGCGGTGGAATCTGTTATACGCAGCCCAGAGAAAGCCACGGTGCCCGATGAGTTTTCGGAGGGTGGCGTGAGTTTCTTTAAGCAGCATCAGGATGGTTTTGTTGCCATACGGTTGCGTTTGCCAATGGGGTTTATTTCCTGTGCAGATTTCAGGCTCATAGCTGATGTGGCTGAAAAATACAGTGAAGAGAAGAGTCTGGTGACTACGCGCGGTCAGGATCTGCTTTTACGGTTCATAAATGAGGGCGATATAGGTGAAGTGGCGCAGGCTCTATCGGGATTGAGTGTGAATGTTTTGAAGCCGGGTGCGCTGGATCATTTTGTTGCCTGTGCTGGTGCGTCAACCTGTCGGTTGGGTTTATGTCTGGCGCGTGGTGCGGCTAGGGCTTCTGCTGAACATCTTGATGAAGTTGGACGTGATATGGACGGTGTAGATATCAATATCAGTGGATGTCCTAATGCATGTGGTCAGCATCCTGCGGCTTCAGTCGGGTTTTTTGGTGCGGCTATGCGTGAGGCCAAGCGGCTTGTGCCTGCTTACAGGGTGGTTCTTGGCGCGAAGAACGATGAGGATGGAGTGAGGTTGAGTGAATCTGTAGGGATGCTTCCTGCGAGAGCCATGCCGGCTTTTATTGATGAGTTGACTGAGGATTATCACTCGGGCCGTGATAACGACGAGGGATTCTCGGCGTATTATGAGCGGCGCGGAAAAGAGTACTTTGCGGAAATGGTTGTCAGGCATAAGGATGTTCCTGCATATGAGGAGAATTCTGATTATTACAAGGACTGGGGTGTAGACGAAGACTTTTCATTGGCAGGACGTGGAGCGGGAGAATGTGGAGCTGGCGTGTTTGAGGTGGTCAGTGATGATATTGCTGCCGCGAAGAAAGCATTGGAATCGGGGGATTTGGATAAGGCGTTTCTCTGTTCGATAAGGGCGTTATTGATAACGCGTGGTGTGGATTCCAGCGATCCGGGTGAGATCCAGAAGGCATTCGAGGAGTATTTTGTCGGCACGGGTCTGGTAGGGGATGAATATGCGGTGGCCAGGGACGATTTGCAGAAAGGCAATGTGACAGGATTATTAGACAGGGTTGAGCTGCTGTATTCTTCGCTGGATGCGAATCTAAAGTTCAATTTGTCTGATGATAAGAAGGTAGATGTTTCGCCGGATGAAGGGGCTGATGTTGCTGTCGGAAAAGTTGAGGAGTATGACTTAAAAGGCGTGGGATGTCCCATGAACTTTGTGAAAGCCAAATTGAAGTTGGAAATGCTTGCGATAGGCGATACGCTGAGAGTGACGCTTGATGATGGTGCTCCGGTTCAGAACGTTCCGGCCAGCTTCAAGAGTGAAGGGCAGGAAATCGTGGAAACTGTTGATTTGGGTGATGGACATTGGCGGGTATCTGTCAGAAAAATATGTTAGAGTTGATGCGAGAAAAGGAGAACGTTGATGAAATATTACAAAGATAATTCGGAATCTATAGGTAATACGCCATTGGTCAAGATAAGTAAGTTGGCTGGTGATAAGGCGCTGGTTTTAGGGAAGGTGGAAGGTCGGAATCCTGGCTATTCTGTAAAGTGCAGAATTGGTGCCAACATGGTGTGGGATGCTGAAGAGCGTGGCGTTTTGAAGGCGGGGATGGAGATTGTTGAGCCTACGAGCGGTAATACCGGGATTGCACTCGCGTACGTTGGTGTGGCCAGAGGTTATAAGGTCCGGTTAACCATGCCAGATACAATGAGTATTGAGAGGCGCAAGATATTGAAGGCGCTTGGTGCGGATCTGGTTTTGACTGAAGGGGCCAAGGGGATGCCTGGTGCTATTGCCAAAGCTGAGGAGTTGGTTGCAGAGGATCCTGAAAAATACTTCATGCCGCAGCAGTTCAAGAATCCTGCAAACCCGGATATTCACGTTAAGACGACCGGGCCGGAGATATGGGATGCGACTGATGGGAAAATTGATGTGCTGGTATCGGGTGTTGGTACTGGCGGCACGATCACAGGTCTTTCGAGATATTTTAAAGAGGTGAAAGGTAAGGCTGTTCTTTCAGTGGCGGTGGAGCCGGAAAACAGTCCGGTTATTACGCAGGCGTTGGCTGGAGAGGAATTGAAGCCGGGTCCGCATATGATTCAGGGGATAGGTGCAGGGTTTATACCGGATGTTCTGGATCTTTCCATGATTGATAGGGTGGAGCTGGTTAATAATGATGAGGCTTTTGATTTTGCTCGTCGACTGACAAGTGAAGAGGGCATTCTGTCGGGTATTTCCAGTGGTGCGGCTGTTGCGGCGGCGGCGCGTATTGCGCAGGAAGCTGAGTTTGAGGGTAAGACTATTGTCGTTATACTGCCTGATTCCGGAGAGAGATACTTGTCTACTGCGTTGTTTTCTGAGTAGGGGGATGGAGAAGAATTGGCCGCCGATGGACGCCGATGGACGCCGATGGATAGGATGGACGGAGATGATGGGCTCGGGGGCATGAAGAACTGATGGATGTAAAATTTCGAAGTGTAATGAACTTCTGCGGTTGGAAATTATTCAGTTTTACATTTTACATTCAAGCGTAGCGTCGTATTCCCTGCTACCTGCGCGCGCGCAAGCGCAGTCCGTTAGCTCTTGTTTTGAAAGTGTTTTTGTAGTAGTATTAATGGTGTGAGAGAAATGAATAAAACGTTTAGATTGGCAATGGGGTTGTGGGTCACTATGTTTGTGGTGTTCTCGGCAATGCCTGGTGTTGTCATTTGCGTTGGTTCTAATGGGCATATTACTGTTGAGGCTGAGCATGATAATCACTGTGATGGTGAAGAGCATGTTCACGATCAAGTACAGCATGAAGATGACTCATGTGGCGGTGATTGTTTTGACATTTCTTTCTCATATGATGGTGGCCCTCAGATCGCAAGGAATTTGAAGCGTGGGATGTCAGAGACGCGTATGGTTTTGTCTCTCGTTCCTGTTGTCATTCAAAATGATTTATTACTTGCGGGTAGCGTTCAGGTTCGCAAAGGACCTTCAGAAGCTACCACCTTATCTTTATTTGCGCAACAGACAGTCGTCATGCGTACATGATCAGTTCCTGATCAGTCTCTCCGGTTATATTTTAGTACAATAAAAAACCGGTCTATCTTGTTAATCACACACAAAGGAAAACTATATGAGGTCTAGAACTATAATAAGAATATTGATGTGTTTTGTTTTCGGCGTTCTTTTCGCCGGATGCGCATCGACATCCATGCCGGTGCCGAGGGCGTTGGGTGCTCAATACACTGCTGTTGGTCAGAAAGGCTGGCAGGACTCCGTGATGAAGACCATTGAGCCGTCAGGTGAGCTCAACCTGAATCAGGCGCTTGCCCAGGCGCTTCTAAAGAATCCCGAGCTTATAGCTTTTTCGTATGATGTGCGCATCGCCGAAGCACGTATTCTGCAGGCAGGTGCGTTTCCTGATCCCACAATTCAGTTTGAGGTGGAGGAATATGATCACAGGGGAAATGGGATGGATGATGCAGAAGTATCCTATGCACTTGGTCAGGTTATAGAGTTGGGCGGGAAGCGGCATTGGCGAACAAAAGTTGCAATTGCCCAGGGTGCTCTTGCTGGATGGAGCTATGAAAGCAAGCGGCTTGAAGTGTTTTCAGAAACTGCGCGTCTTTTTATGGCTGTCATAACTGCCGAGAAGACGCTCGAGCTTACAGAGTCTACAGTGGATTTGGCGGCAAACACGTTTCGTGCCGTACAAGGCCGTGTGGAAGCAGGGAAAGAGCCGCCGTTTCAGGCGTCAAAAGCATCGGCAGAACTGGAGCTTACAAAAATAGAGCAGGTCGATGCGAAGAATGCGCTCGAGCTGGCAAAACGAAGACTTGCCGCAATGTGGGGATCTGAGACGCCGCGTTTCAGTTCTGTCTCAGGTGATATAGATAAAATAACACCTGTACCTTCGTTAGATATTTTGAGGGGCAAGCTTTCGCAGAACCCTAATCTGGCCAGATGGGATGACGAGGTGGCAATGCGTAAAGCTACTCTTGCGTCGGAGAAGGCAAAGCTTATTCCTGACTTGCAAGGTGTTGTCGGAGTTCAGACTTACGAAGAGGACGGCAGTGATGCATTGAAGTTTGGTGTTAAAGTAAATTTGCCGCTTTTTAGCCGAGCTCGTGGCGGTATTGTAGCTGCAGGCAGTAAGCTTGCCAAAGCTGAAGAGAATCGCAAGGCCGCCAAGATAACACTTGTGACTGATCTTGCTGCGGCTTATGCAGATCTTGCGACTTCGCACAGTAAAGTTATGGCTCTGAGAAAGAAGGTGATTCCGGCAATGGAAGAATCGTTCAATGCGGCTCAAGAGGGATATCGTCAGGGAAAGTTCAATTTTATGGATGTATTGGATGCACAGCGCAGTCTGTACAAGACGAGAAACGCTTCTCTCGGGGCGCTGTTAGCTTACCATGCGGCAGTTGCAGAAATACAGAGGATTACCGGAACAAGTATTGAAGAATTGAATAAAATACAAAAGGAGACGAAATAATGAAACTGTTAAGAATTATAATTGCAGCATGCCTGTTTGGCTTTGCTGTTGTTTGTGTTGCTGTTGAGAAACAGGTGGAATGTGAAGATGACTGTGCAAACTGCGAGACTTCGGGTAAGGATGCGGGACATGCCGATGAGGATGAGCATGAGGGACATGCGCATGGCAGTGAGGCACCGAAGCGAATAGAGGTCACCGCAAAACAGGTTAAACAGCGTGGCATTAAAACCGTGCGTGCTGTCAAAGGTTCGGTTCGTAAGAAGATACGCGTGCCCGGAGAGGTTAAGGTGAACTCTGATCGAGTTGCGCATGTAGTTTCTCGTGCGGCGGGAATCGTCAGAAACGTGAGAGGCAAACTCGGTGATGCGGTAAGGCAGGGCGATATACTCGCGCTGGTTGAGAGTGAAGAATTCGCCGCAGCGAAACTGGATTTTTATGCCAAGGAAACGGAGGTGGGGTGCTGCGAGATCACGTTGCCTCGAGCCAAAGAGATATACGAGAACGTAGCAAAGCTTATAGATCTGCTCGACAAGGGTGCTTCTGAAGATGACATCAAGAAGTTGGATGGAACCGAGATGGGCAGTTATCGAGGGCAGTTGCTCGTTGCTCATGCGGCTTACATATCCGCAAAGACGACATATGAACAGGAGTTGGCTCTTCGCGCCAAGAAGATCAGCAGTGTCAGGGAGATGCTTAACGCGGAAACGGTAATGAAACAGGCGCGCGCCAACTTTCAGGGTATTATGGATACCGCCCGCTACGAGACGTTGGTTCAATATTCCGAAGCACTGCAGGAACGGCAGCTGGCAGGATTCAATGCGGTGGCGGCAGAGAAGAAACTTCGCTTGAAAGGAGCGGATGACAAAATCATTAGAGAACTTCGTGCACTGGTTCCCAAGATAGATACCTTGAAGCCCTGTAAATGCAGCGATCCTGAATGTAAATCAGGTAAATTGCCTTTGCTGGGCGATGTGCTTGGTAATGATGCGGAGTTTGCTCTTTATGTTATGACGGCACCTATTGGCGGACGTCTGATAGCGAAGCACATTGTCATGGGTGAGTCAATTGACAGTTCGACAGAGGTGTTTACTATTGCTGATCTTTCCTCGGTATGGGTCGATCTCGCTGTCAGTCAGGAAGATATATCCGCTGCCCGCGAGGGGTATCCTGTTGCGATAATTTTTCCTGACGGTGGAACAGCAAATGCGAAGATTAGTTTTGTGTCATCTGTAGTCGATTCGAAGACTCGCACGATTCTGGCGCGAGCGGTCTTGGATAACGGTAAAGGCCGGTTTCGGCCGGGAACGTTCATCGAGGCTGTGATTCGCGTGCCATCAAATGCGGAGGTAATTGTGGTTCCGAAAAGAGCGGTGCAGCTGATCAATGATTATCCATGCGTGTTTGTGTGGGATAAGGGCGGCTTCGAGGTGAGGGAAGTTGAATTGGGCATCTCAAATGAAAATCAGGTCGAAATCCTCAGTGGTTTGAATGAGGGTGAAATTCTCGCAGGTGTAAATGCGTTTCATCTGAAAGCCGAATTTATTAAATCTGCGGCGGGCGACCTTGGCGATCATCATGGGCATGATCATTAGAGGATTGATGAATGATTAGTGATGAATAATGAATGATGAGACACGAGAGACGAGGATTACGATATGATTGAAAAACTTATACATATAGGATTGAAACACAAGTTGCTTTCTGTGGTGACTACCATTGCTGTGGTGGCGCTTGGTGCTTATTCGTTGAGCAACTTGTCGATAGATGCTTTCCCTGATATCAGTCCAAACCTTGTTCAGGTTTTCGTGGAGGTTGATGGGATGGCGCCTGAAGAGGTTGAGCAACTTGTCACAAGGCCAACTGAGACTGCCATGCGCAGTATACCCGGGGTTGAGAAAATACGTTCGCTGTCATCACTTGGCTTGTCTACGGTGAACATCTATTTTGAAGATGATGTGGATATTTATTTGGCAAGGCAGTTGGTTTCTGAGCGGTTGAAAACGGCAGAGGAGTCTATTCCTGCAGGCGTCGATATGCCGCATGGTCTTGAGATGGGTCCGCTGGCAAGTGGCATGGGCAAGATTCTGGCCTATTATATTGATTCAGACAGTGATGATATCACTGAGTTGCGTACGGTTCATGAATGGGTGATTAAACGTGGCATCGAAACTGTACCTGGCGTGGCGAAGGTGATCAGTCAGGGTGGCTATATTCGTCAGTACGAAGTTGAGTTGTCGCCTGAGAGGTTGCTGTCTCATAATCTCAGTGTTACGGATGTTCATGAGGCTATCGGGCTGAACAATGCTAATGTCGGTGCTGGTATTATTACGCGCGGCAGCGAGGAACTTATTGTCCGAACACTTGGGCGTGTGGGGACTGTTGAAGAGATTGCCAATACAATTGTCAAGAGTGTCGATGGTAAGCCGGTGATGGTAAAGGATGTAGGGGCCGTTAGTATTGGTCAGGCGTTTCGTCGTGGTGTTGCGATTCTTAACGGAAAGCGCGAAGTTGTTTTGGGCGGAGTATACAAGCTGCACCGGGCAAATTCCTTTGAAGTGATAGGACGGCTGCATGAGAGAATCGATGAGATCAATGAAACTCTTCCTCCCGGCATGGAGATTGTGCCCTATTATGATCAGGCTGATCTTGTGGGCAGCAGTGTCCGGGCTGTTCGCAATGCGTTACTGCTTGGACTTGTAATGGTCTCGGTGGTGGCGTTTCTATTTCTGGGCAATTTTCGTAATGCATTGATAATGGTCTACTCGTTACCGTTTGCAATAATGTTCGGTATTGTGCTTATGGAGCGCAACGGTATTCCGGGGGATTTGATATCGCTTGGTGGGATGGCTATTGCGCTTGGTATGATTATTGATGCGACGATCATTATGGTTGAGAAGTTGCAGACAGCTGCTGGCGATCCTCGAGATAAGGAAGCCAGCGAGAGAGCTATTTTGTCTGCGGCGCAGGAAGTCGGCCGGCCGATAGTGTTCGCCGTGGCGGTGATAGCGACTGTTTTTCTGCCTATTTTTACGCTAGGCGAGATAGAGGGGAAGATGTTCAGGCCGTTGGCGTTTGCTGTTGTGTCGACTATGCTGGGGTCTTTAATCTATGCATTGTTGATTGCGCCTATATTTTTCCGTCTATTGCATCGGACTGACAAGAAACGCGCGGGTCACGCGCCGGGCAGAATTCTGCATCGTTTGCTGGAACGTTACGAAATTATGCTTGAAAAGACTTTAAAGCGTCCGTTCAGGCTTATTTTGATTCTGTTGGTGCTTCTGGTGTTGGGGTCGGCGGGATTCCTTAGGCTGGGTCGTGAATTTGTGCCTACCTTACAGGAAGGCACTATTAACTGTTATGCCTATATGAATCCCAATGTTTCGTTAGATGAGATACGGAATGTCTGCTCGGATATTGCGAAGATAGCGGTCAAGATACCGGAGATAAAAGACGTCATATCGGATATTGGTTATGGTGAAGTAGGTCCGCATATGCATCACACTAACTACGGATGTATAACAATTACGCTGAAGCGGCGTTCTTTTTGGAAACGGGAAAAGAGCCAGAAGGAAGTGGTGGCGGTTCTTGATGAAAAGCTGAAAGGGATGCTGGGTGTGACGATTGGTTTTTCTCAGCCGATTGCGCATGAGGTTGACGGGCTTATCGCGGGTTCTGGTGCTCAGGTTGTTATGAAGGTTTTTGGTGATGACATGAGTAAGCTTAAGGCTATTGCAGGAGAGGTTGAGCATCTTGTGTCGGGAGTTAAAGGTGTGGCTGATCTCAGGGTTGAACAGACCGATGGTCAGACGCAGATACAGGTGATTCTCAATCCGATAAAGCTTTCCCGATACGGGCTCAATAAGCATGAGGTTCAAACGGTGGTGCATCAGGCGCTTACAGGCGAGGTGGTTGGCGAGGTTTTTGAGGGAGAGATGACTTCGAGAATACTTGTCAGGCTCGACAAGCGCTATCAGGAAGATCGTGAGGAGCTTGGAAGTCTGCTGATACTTACTCCGTCGGGTTCTCATGTGCCTCTGAGTAGTTTGGCTGACATCAAGACATTGACCGGGCTCAGACAGATAAGCCGTGAGAATACACAGCGTTATATATCGGTAAACTGCAATGTGCGTGGGCGCGATGTAGGTTCCTTTGTGAGTGAGGCGCAAGCTGTGGTCAGCGAGGCTGAAATTTTACCACCTGGATACAGGGTCGTATGGGGCGGACAGTTTGAGCTGCAGAAGGCGGCGGGGCGCAGGCTGGCTGTTGTGATGCCTCTGACATTACTGTTGGTGTTGGCGATGTTGTACGGGCTGTTTGGTTCTGTACGAGTTGCTGTTTTGATTATGCTGAATGTTCCCTTGGCGTTGGTTGGCGGTGTGCTGGCGCTCGCCGTGTTTGGTGAGAATGTGAGTATACCTTCGTCTATCGGGTTTATTGCGCTGTTTGGTATTGCGTTGACCGATGGTGTTGTTCTGGTGTCGCGATTCGAGAAGTTGAGGAAGGATGGTACGATGCTCATGGATGCTGTTATGTCCGGCTGCCGTTCTAAATTCAGGCCTGTTCTAATGACTACCGTGACAACAGCACTTGGGTTGTTGCCCTTGATTGTCATGTCGGGAACTGGAAGCGAGATACAGCGGCCATTGGCTATTGTTGTTGTGTTCGGTCTTGTGACGTCAACGGCGGTTACGCTGTTTGTTCTTCCGCCCGCATATGTCTGGATGGAGAAGAAGTGGGGAGAATAAATATCGAATATCGAATACTGAATATCGAAGGTAAGAGGCTTGTGGGCTCTGTGGGATTAGACAGAATGAACAAAATGATCAGAATGGGATGATAGGCTTATGAGAGTCTCGCGCAGAGGGCGCAGAGTTTAAGAGAAGTGATGAATGCTGAGTAATGAATTATGAGTTTAAGAGGGGGCGGAAGAGAGAATTGATTAATAAGAGTAATGGAGGATAGAAATGAAGAAGCAGATAGTTATAGGTTCGATGATGGTAATTGCCGCTCTGGTGGCAGGGTGCGGCAAACCGGAGGTGGAAGTGGAGGCAGTTGAAGAGAAGAGCTGGGCGCCCGAAATGGTTGATGAGAATGCCGGTCACGACCACACGGATCACACTGGTCACAATCATTGAGATTAGCCAGATGTTGTCCGAAAAGATTTCGGACAACATCTAACCAGGTCGTTTGTACGCTCGGCGAGCGTACAAATTGGTCGTTTCTTGTCCGCCTCTGGAGGAAAGAGTATCCGAGTAAGTGCGGAGTGGCAGTTTAGCTGCCCTGAAGTTGAGAAACCCAATTCTTTTGCTTGCATTATACCCCCTACGGGTATAGAGTATAGATAGAAAGAGGGGTTTTATGAGTGCACACAGCACAAGGCATGACGAGAATTTGAAGCGTTTGGCGAGGGTCGAGGGGCAGATCAGGGGTATCTCGCGTATGGTGGAGGATGGTGCTTATTGCATAGATATCATTACGCAGGTTCAGGCTGCGCAGTCGGCATTGAAGGCAATAGGGCAGCGTATTCTTGAGAAGCATATTGATCATTGTGTTAAGGACGCGATAGGCAGTAAGTCTAAAGGCGAGACGGACGTGAAGATCAAGGAATTGATGAAGGTTTTGAAACGCAGTTGTTAAGAATAATGCATAAAGCAGGAGTTGGCTATGAAGATCAGAGTGTTGGCAATATTGTTGATGGCGGGAATGGTCATGGCGGAGGGGGAGAAGAAAGAGTTAAAGCCGCAGACGGTTTGTCCTGTAATGGGCGGGAAGATAAACAAGAGTGTTTATTATGACTTCGAGGGCAAGCGGATTTATATGTGTTGTGCAGGATGCACTAAGGCGCTGAAGAAGGACACGAAGAAGTATCTCGATATTATGGCAAAGCGTGGCGAGAAGCCGGCTTTGTTGCAGGCGGTATGTCCTGTAATGGGTGGTAAGATCAATAAGAAGTTGTATGTAGATCATGATGGTAAGCGGATATACATGTGCTGTGCGGGATGCAGTAAGGCGCTCAAGGAGGATCCGGCTAAGTATATCAAGAAGCTTGAAGATTCCGGTGTTGTTCTTGACAGGGTTCCCGAGGCGAAATCCAAAAAGAAGAAGTAAATGAATAATATCCTTACAATCA
>JAUUYL010000025.1 GCA_030590485.1 Lentisphaerota bacterium
GTTTCTTCATAGTATTCATAGTATTCCTCATAAGAGTTCTATGTGTCTACTATTACCGGGCAGGCTCAAGTTTCCGACAACCTGGTAAGAGAGGCGAGACTTATCAGCGCCGTTGACAATCGCTCTGTTACCGGCCAAATCGAACATTGGGCTAAAATTGGAAAATGTTCTGAAGAGAACCCCGAACTAACGTATGGATTGATAAAGGACATATTGATCGGGGTTGAAGAACTTGAGCAGGGCGAATCTTCCGAATACGAGTTTGGTTGATATGATATGAAAATATTACAATCAGGCTCAGTCAAAAAGAAAGTCCGAAGATTTCGCAAGCAAGAAAAGAAGATCCTCGACACCCAGATTCGGAAGATTGTTAAGGATCCAGCCATAGGACAAGAAAAGAAAGGTGATCTCAGAGGTGTTTTGGTCTTAAAGTTCAAAATACATGTCACGCAGTATCTTCTTTCATATCGTTTCATCGGAGACAATCTGGACTTGATAATGATTGGCCCTCACGAGAACTACTACAGAGATCTATCCAGCTATCTTAAGAAGAGATAAGAGACCCACTGGGACTCCGTCCGCTGGAAGCCGCAAATCAAATAAATCGAGATTCCTCGGCATAGCCCGCAGTCGACGCCGGGAGCGTAGCCGAAAGATCTCATCGAAAATTCACATTCATCTTTTCTGCTTGAAAAAGTGCCTTACCTAGGGTAAAAGTCTCTTCACTTCGTTACATTTTTGCTGCTCGGGTGGTGAAATGGCAGACACGCTAGCTTGAGGGGCTAGTGGGGGCAACCCCGTGGAGGTTCGAGTCCTCTCCCGAGCACCAGTTCACTAACATAGGAGTACGATTATGAAACACTTGGCACACTTAGTGATTTTTACGGTCATTCTTCTCGTATTATCCGGCTGCGTGAGACGCACCATATATATGCAAAGGGGCCAAACGGCAGGCTCCTACAACAGTAGCGACGTCAAACCAAGAGCCGCCAGCTCAAGAATTCTATGGTTCTGGAACAAGGATTTCTGGAGTAATAAATAATATTGTGGACCCGGCTTCGCTTTCAGCTACGCCGAGGTGAGCAGTGAAGGATAATACGCTTCTGTGTTAAAACAGTCCATACCCTATCAGCAAAAACCTTTAATCACTTCATAATAATGCGCAGTGAAGTCTTGTTGTCTTTTTGTTCTGTTACCATTACGCAAGTCTCTAAGCCTTCGAGGCCGCGCAAGAGATGCTGCATTGCTTCAACCGCCATACGGAACTCTGTCCTCCTCGATCTGTTCGATGCAAGCGCCCACAGATCATTCAAGGCAATCATATTCCCCAACACTGGACCCAGCGACTGCACATGAGCCCAACCGGCGAATGCTGATTGATCAAAATCTATTCCGGAAACAACTCCCTCGCCCGAACCCATCCCTATCAGCGCCTCGACTACATCCCTGTTGCTAGCGATTATCAGCCAATCATCTATCAACGTTACGGTCGGCTTCTCTCTCTGCCCCATTTTGTCAAAGAAGGATCCAGTCACACGACTGACATTATAAACCCTATGCCCATTCAGCATGCTCTCCGTCTTTATAAGGTTCGTCTTGTAAGCGGCATTCAGCGTATCCAGACTTGTCGCCAACAATTCAGAAATCTTTTCCTCCTCTTTAATCTTCATCCCAAGCAACAGCGAAGACGCCCTGAACCCGCGAAGCCTCCCGCTGTACTCAGGTCTGGCAAGACATATGAAAATCGGCGTGTCCTGTTTGATATTATCCCTGATCAACTTCCTCAAGACGGTAAGCTTACCCTTTCTGTCGTTGCTGATCATCTGCCGTTCAAAGAACTGATGTGACATGAACAGCGCGGCAGCAGGCAATTTCCCAAGCATTTCCACTGCCTCTCCATAATGCTGCGCGTGACCGGGAATATCTCTGGTCATTACAAAAGGACCGCCAGTTTCCCATGTCAACATTCCGGAAACACTCTTGGCGGCTTCCTTCTTAAACGAATAACTCATCACCTGGCTTCCAAATGTCTTAGCGCTCTGAGATATAAACCATCCTCCGCGCACTGTCTGATCGCGCTCCAAATGTTTGCTGAGAACCGGTGCCATAGGCCTCGTCTGGGTCATGCGGCCAACAATATAATCCACACCAAACGGCTTATGGGACAGGCTGCCGACCAGCACGCCTTCGTAGAAAGCGAACGAGAAGAACCTGTAGTCTGACTCTTTAGCATCCAGATCAATACTCCAGACCTTGATGCCATAATCTATCACTTTATGGTTCAGCTTCGATTTAAGAGTGAACCCTGATGTCCATTTAAGAAGCTGTCCTTTCCTGCCAGCCCATGTGGCAACAACAAGCGCGGGCTTAACATTACTCGAGAGAGACGGCACACGGGCAAAAAGCGTGTTCTTTGAGGCCACAACTTCCAGTATCTGGTCAATGCGCGACTCGTTCAAGACGGATGCAAGACCATCTTGCCCCTCTACCTCTCCCAATGACTCAAGAAGCAGGTCCTTTATCGTTCCTTGCTGCCAATGTTCATAAATAGCAGGCTGTTCAATGATAACATCGGAACTCATGGGTATTGCCCTATAAAGCAATTCGCGATTATATGGGAAGTATGTGGTCCACCAACAGGAAAGAAGGACAAACAGGATTAACACACCCCAGAAGCAGATGTTTCTTTTGCTCATACCTCAAGTGTCCCGACAAGTTCAGCCACACTCTTCATTCCGTGGCGGAGAAGATATTCCTCTATCCCGACAACAACGTTCAGGCATGTAGCAGGATCCGTAAAGTTGGCTGTTCCGACTGCTACCGCCGTTGCCCCGGCTATAATGAACTCTATAGCCGTTGCCGCGTCAGTTATGCCGCCCATACCTATGATTGGTATCTTTACCGCCTGCGCCGCCTGCCAGACCATTTTCACTGCAACAGGATGTATCGCAGGACCGGAAAGCCCTCCGACAACATTAGCCAACACCGGCTTGCGCGTCTCAATATCAATAGCCATGCCGGGCAATGTATTGATCAATGATATCGCATCCGCCCCCTCCTCTTCCGCAATATGTGCGAAGATGGAAATATCCGTCACATTAGGTGACAACTTCGGTATCATCGGTAATTTCGTGCTTTTACGAACTGCGGAAATAACTTCAGCCGCCATCTTCTCGTCCGTTCCAAAAGCAATGCCGCCCTCCTTGATATTGGGGCAGGAAATATTTACCTCAAGTCCATCGACGCCTTCGACATCACTGAGCCTGGCAGAGGCTTCAGCATATTCATCAACCGACTTACCCCAGACATTCACTATTACCGGAACATCATGCTTTCTCAGGAACGGCATGTATGTCTCAGCAAATCCATCAACACCAGGATTCTGAAGACCGATAGCATTGAGCAGTCCGCCAGGCACCTCTACCATCCGGGGTGTTTGATTTCCATCCCACGGTTCCAGGCTGACACCCTTCACCACGATTGCGCCAAGCTTCTCCAAATCAACGATATCAGCATATTCCTGACCATACCCAAACGTGCCCGACGCTACGGTCACCGGATTCCGCATCTCAATCCCGTTGAGATCAACGGATAGATCTATGGCTGATGGTTCATGGTTCATGGTTTAATGGCCCCTAATTTTAAATTCTCATCACGTTTCACGTCTTACGTTTCCCACACAATCTCTCTGCATTCAAACACCGGGCCATCTTTGCAAACGCGTCCCCATTCTTCGCTGCCGTCTTTTTTCCGCAGCTTATGCACGCATGCCAGGCATGCCCCTGCTCCGCATCCCATGTGTTTATCGAGTGAAAGCCACGCTGTTGCCCCTTTGCTCTCTGCCAGGTTGCCAAGCGCCTTGAGCATTCCGTCCGGGCCGCACGCATAAAACACCGGTTTGTCCTCATCAGCCCTCTCATTCAGCCATGCATCAAGTATTTCCGTAACCAGTCCCTTTTGCCCGACAGAACCATCCTCGGTCGCAATATGGACGTTCCAACCTAACTTCTCAAAATCTTCTATGCAAAGAATATCGGCTTCTGATCTGCCTCCTACAAAGAGGTCGCCCTTCTTCCCGAGCTTCTCCGCCAGAAAACAAAGTGGTGCCACCCCATATCCGCCAGCAACAAGCACCGGATGACAATCGCATTCCATTGGAAATCCATTACCAAGCGGACCCATCACACTCATCTCTTCCCCAGGCTGCAGCAAATTCAAGGCGGCGGTACCTTTACCCACACGTTTATACAGTATGGAAATAGTTCGATCCTCAACACCGTACAAACTGAACGGACGCCGAAGGACATGATTCTCAAGCCTGGGTACAAGTATGTGGACAAACTGGCCTGGCTGGGCATGAGCAGAGACACCGGGCACGTCAAGAACAAGCACATTATAGTCACCCGTTACTTTTTCCTGCTTCAGAATTGAGGCATTCTCAATATTCACGTTCAGTCATCCCCTTTCAGTTAGGAAATTTTTACCAGAATGATCAGTACATTACAATACACATTAAAACAAAACAGCCCCGCCGAAGCGGGGCTGTTTTATTATCTATTGCCTATTGCCGACTGCCTACGAACATCCCATCGAGTTGCCGCAGTTGAAACAGCGATAGCATGAGCCGTTACGCACTGTTATTGCTCCGCAACCGTCGCAGATCGGTGCATCCTGCATGAATTCCTTGAACTGTTCATCCACTCTGCCACTCTCATGCTCACTCATAGGCTCTGATGTCGGCGGTTGTGCTTCAAAAAGAGGCTCAGGCGTTGTAACCGTCATGTCCGATATCATCATCATCGTCCGCCCGTTAGGGAAAGTAATGCTCAACCAGCGGAAAATATAATCCACTATCGATTTGGCTATAGGTATATCCGGATTCTTCGTGAAGCCTGCAGGCTCAAATCTGCTGTGAGCAAATTTCTTGCAAAGCTCCTGAAGCGAAACCCCATACTGCAGACAGAGAGAGATAGCCGTACCGAACGCATCCATAATACCGCCAACAGTACTACCTTCCTTCGCCATAGTGATAAAGAGTTCACCAGGCCCGCCGTCCTCATATATACCAACAGTAAGGTAACCTTCGTGACCCGCAACCTCGAATTTATGCGTGATCGACTGACGAGTCGCCGGCATGCGCCGTCTGAAAGGAAATCCCGGGATAGGAACATCTTCTTTTGAATCCAGAGTCACAATCTTATCACCTTCCTTAGTGACATTGAGAGGCTGCGTCCTCTTCGAACCGTCTCGATACATCGCTACAGCTTTGAGCCCCATCTTCCAGCCGTCAATATACGCCTGCATAATGTCGTCTACAGTAGCGTCACTCGGAAGGTTAACTGTCTTGCTTATCGCGCCGGACAGGAACGGCTGAACCGCAGCCATCATCTTCAAGTGAGCCGTGTAAGGTATAAACCTGTCCCCGTTCTGAGGTTTGAACGCGCAATCAAACACCTGCAGATGCTCATCCTTCATTCCAGGCGCGCCTTCAATCGTGTCATGCTTGTCGATAAACTCAACAATTTCCTCGACCTGTTTCTTGTTGTAGCCAAGACTAGCCAGCGCTTTACGGATGCTCTGGTTTACCAGTTTCATCATTCCGCCACCAGCGAGCTGCTTGTACTTGACCAACGCGATGTCAGGTTCAACACCGGTGGTATCACAATCCATCATGAACCCTATTGTTCCCGTTGGAGCCAGCAGTGTCACCTGAGCATTCCTGAAGCCAGCCCTCGGCCCGGTCTCGACAACCGTCTTCCACAATGACTCAGCAGCAGCCATCAGATTGGCAGGGCAATGCTCTTTATCGATATCGTCCAGAGCCTTGCGGTGCATCTTGAGAACGTTGAGCATCGGCTCACGGTTCGACTGATACATATCAAATGTCCCCTTGATCTTTGCCAGCTCGTTCGACACCACATACGCCTGCCCTGTCATCACAGCTGTGATGGCGCCAGAATACGCGCGTCCTGCATCACTGTCGTAAGGCAAGCCAAGTCGCATCAGCAAGGCGCCCAGATTCGCGTACCCAAGCCCTAAAGGCCGGTATAGATGGGAGTTCTCTGATATCTCCTGTGAAGGATAACTGGCACTGTCGATGATGATATCCTGCGCTATGATGAATAAACGCACCACATGCTTGAACTTTTCGACATTGAACTCGCCCTTGTCGTTAATAAACTTCATGAGATTGATCGACGCCAGATTACACGCACTGTTATCAAGGAACATGTATTCCGAACAGGGATTACTGGCATTGATCCTGCCGCTGTTCAAACAAGTATGCCAACGGTTGATTGTCGAATCATACTGAAGCCCTGGATCACCACAAAGATGCGTCCCTTCAGCTATCTGTTTGAAAACATCACGTGCCCTGAGTTTTTCGACAGTCTTGTCGCTGACAACCGCTTTTGTCTCATACGTACCGTCACACTCAACAGCTTCCATGAACTCGTCTGTCACACGTACCGACAAGTTAGCATTCTGAAACATGACTGAATCATAAGCCTCGCCACCGAACGACCCGTCATACCCTTCTTCTATAAGAGCCCAGGCTTTCTTCTCTTCCTTAACTTTACAGTTAATAAAATCCTCTATGTCAGGGTGATGAATTTTTAAGCTCTGCATCTTCGCAGCGCGTCTCGTTTTGCCGCCGGATTTTATGACAGCCGCGACCTGATCAAACACCCGCATGAAACTCAACGGACCGGATGGTGTTCCCCCTCCCGAAAGTTTCTCTTTGCTACTCCGCAAAGTACTGAGATCCGTTCCTGTTCCTGAACCGTGTTTGAACAACATCGCTTCAGAATAAGCGAGACGCATGATGTCTTCCATCGTATCGTCAACCGACTGGATAAAGCAGGCCGCGCATTGAGGCCGCTTATAATTGTCATCAATCGCCTGTATCTGCATTGTATCAGGGTCCCATGCAAAACTACTGGAACTAGGGGCTGTATGGCCATAAACATGGTACAGGCCTACATTAAACCATACTGGACTGTTAAATGATCCATACTGATTTATGCAGATATGAGCCAGCTCGTTGTAATAGTTATCGGCATCCTTCTGGCTCACGAAATAACCATCCGCCAGACCCCAGTCAGTGATTGTCCTTGCGACACGATGGATCAACTGACGCGCCGAATATTCACGCTCATCAGAACCAACCGCACCGTAAAAATATTTTGACGCCACAATGTTGGTTGCAAGAACCGACCATGTCTTTGGAACCTCAACATCATGCTGCTCAAATACAACACCACCCTTGTCGTCGGTAATCGAAGAATACCTCTTGTCCCAGGCGATGTTGTCAAAAGGGCTCTCGCCTTTTTTGACGAGTACGTTTTTAATTCTAAGTCCTTTTGATTTAGCAGTCGATGTCTTAGCCTTTTCCGATGTCTTAACTCCCGACTTTCTCGTTCTCGTTCCCACTCGTCGTTTCTCCTTCATGTCTACCGCATCACGTGCATCAAGCATAATATCCCCCAGGAAATATTGAATTTATGTAAAAAAGCGATATCCAGCACCACTAGATGTGCTATGTCCCGCCAAAACAAATCTATAATGACACAATATGTAGTGGATTCAAGGAAAAATGAAGAAAAAGTGAATTTAAACAGAACGTACTGGAAAAGAACGGCTTAGAACCGCTATCAGAGGCCCTGGCGCAACCAATTAGAACTCAGACCGCCTAGTCACAGGTATGAACCATCTCCTCACTACGCACCTGCCCGCAATGCTATCAACATAGCAGGCGGGCCGCCTCACTGGATACCGCTTTACCCTTTTCGGTCTCTTTTACGGGCAGTGAAATTCAGGATTATCGGCGCACCTTCAAGTCCAAACTTCTTGCGGATTATTTTCGTGAGATAACTGCGATAAGCATCACGCACAACTTTCGGATTATTGACAAACAACCTTATCCGTATTGGAGCCACACCTGTCTGGGTAGAATAATAAATCTTCAGACGCGTACCTTTTATCGCAGGTGGATTTACTTTTTCGTAAGCCTCCTGAATAGCCCGATTCAACACACCTGTCGGAATTTCAGTTCTAATTTGAGCTGCAACATGATCAATCGCATCAATCGATCGCCGTATATTGTATCCGGTTTTTGACGAAGCAAAAACTATCGGGCAGTAGGCAACAAACGGCATCGTCCTGAAAACCTGAGGGCCATATTGAGTCTGTGTCTCCTCCTGCAAATCCCACTTGTTCACGAGAACAACACACCCCTTCTTCTCCTCCTGAATAAGTGCAGCAATCTTCTTGTCCTGCGCCGTCGGCCCCTTTTCTGCATCAAGCACCAGCACCACAACATCCGCATTCCGGATTGTCTTCTCCGCTCTGAATCTACTGAACCGCTCCACCGATGTATCTATCTTTCCTACACGCCTGATTCCTGCCGTATCTATCAAACTATAATGTCTCGCCTGGGCACCGCTCCCCACCGTGAAAGGTACGTCTATACTGTCACGAGTAGTTCCAGGAACATCCGACACAATGACGCGCTCATTGCGTAAAAGCCTGTTAACAAAGGATGATTTGCCTACATTCGGTCTTCCGGCAATAGCAACCTTCAACGGATTTTCCTCCGTCAGGTTCTCCTCTTCGGGAAGCATCTCCAAAACCTGGCTCATGATGTCACCAAACCCACGATCATGAAGCGCCGACACCATGAACAGAGGAAGGCCCATCTTCTCAAATTCACCACAATCTCCGTCACGGGCCAGATTGTCACATTTGTTCACCGCAACAACAACCTTCATGTCGTTGTCACGCAGGATGCCCGCAACCTCTTCGTCCATCGGAACCACACCAGCCGTAACATCCACAACAAGTATCGCAACCTCCGCATCATCAAGTGCTGCATCTACCTGTTCCCTGATTCCGTTATTGATCCTGTCGAGCGTCTGCTTGCCACTGACATTGGCGACACCACCCGTATCAATAAGCTCAAACTTCTCGTCCTCCCAGGTCACTTCGCGCATGAGACGATCACGGGTTACCCCACTCTCTTCATGCACAATAGCGATCCTCCTGCCCGCAAGCCGATTGAATATCGCCGACTTGCCGACATTGGGTCGGCCAACAATTGCTACTATTCTCTTACTCATGATTTAAATCCAGTGGTTATTCAGAGTCTACCAGTCACGTTTTACGTTTTACTTCTTCCCTTGCATTTTCTTCCAGCTATCCCTCAGGGCTACCGTTCGGTTAAAAACAAGCTTTTCTTCCGTGGAATCTTCCGAGTCCACACAAAAATATCCAAGCCGCTCAAATTGACACCGATCACCGCCTGACGCACCCTTAAGACTCGGCTCAACAAAAGCCTTCACCACCTCCAGGGAATCAGGGTTCAGCTTGTCTTTAAAATCTTTCCCGTCACTCTCGTCAGCCGGATTCTCTTCAGTGAAGAGACGGTCGTACAGTCTGACCTCAGCTTCAAGCGCATGTTTAGCCGACACCCAATGAAGCGTCGCTTTCACCTTGCGCCCATCAGGCGCATCTCCACCCTTTGTCTCGGGATCATACGTGCAATGTATTTCCACAATCTCACCAGCATCATTCTTTACAACCTCTTGGCAAGTAATGAAATACGCATATCTAAGCCTGACTTCACGACCAGGCGCCATACGGAAAAACTTCTTTGGAGGATCTTCCATAAAATCATCCTGCTCAATATAAAGCTCTCTCGAAAACGAAATTTTCCTGCTTCCCGCCGCAGGATCCTCAGGATTGTTCACCGCGTCAATCTGGTCCTCTTGGTCCTCCGGGTAATTGTCAATTACAACCTTTAAGGGACGCAAAACGCCCATCACTCTCAGAGAACGCTTGTTGAGGTCTTCTCTGATAAAACTTTCCAGCAGCGCGGTATCAGTAAGGCTGTTAACCTTGGTAATACCGATGTGTTTCATGAACGCGCGAATTGCCTCAGGCGTACAACCACGTCGTCTCAAACCGCATATCGTGGGCATCCGAGGGTCATTCCACCCAGTGACATGACCTCCCTCGACCAGCTCCAGAAGCTTGCGCTTACTCATAATGGTATATGTCAAATTCAAGCGTGCGAATTCAATCTGCTGAGAATGATGTATCCCAAGCGCATCAAGTATCCAATCGTACAGCGGACGATGCACCTCGAACTCCAACGTACAGAGTGAATGTGTAACACCCTCTATGGAATCCTCAATGCAATGGGCAAAATCATACATCGGATAAATACACCATGCGTCACCTGTTCTGTGATGGTCCTCTTTCTTGATCCTGTATATCACAGGATCACGCATGTGCAGATTTGGCGAAGTCATGTCGATCTTCACGCGCAGAACATACGCACCATCATCAAACTCACCATCCTTCATGCGCTCAAAGAGATCCAGACTCTCCGTGACCGGCCTGCTTCTACTCGGACTCTCTTTTCCCGGCCTTGTCGGAACACCCCTGTACTCCTTGAACTGTTCAGTGTTCAGAGTGCAGATATACGCTTTATCCTTCTTTATCAGCTCAACAGCGTATCCATACATCTTCTCAAAATAGTCGGAGGCATAATACAAATGCTCAGCCCAATCAAATCCAAGCCAGCGTACATCCTCTTCAATGGATTCTACGTACTCAACATCTTCCGCAGAAGGATTAGTATCATCAAAACGCAGATGACACACACCATCGTTCTCAGCCGCAACACCGAAATCCAGGCATATCGCCTTTGCATGACCAATATGAAGATAGCCATTAGGCTCCGGAGGGAAACGGGTGACCACCTTGCCGCCAAACTTTCCGGATGCAACATCCGCCACAACCTTTTCCCGTATAAAATCTTTTTTTATTTCATCTGTCATTTTTCCACCTTACACAAATCCTAATATCGAATGTCGAATGTCGAACTCCGAATATCGAAATTTAGAATTATTGCACATACAAATAATCCTTCCTTTGCCTTCGACATTCGATATTCATTATTCATTATTCGACATTAACTTTTCCAGCGTGCTGGAAAGTCTCTCCCCAACCGTCTCTTTACCCAGCAGTTCAATGGTCTCGTACACGCCTGCGCCGATTGAAATGCCTGTTATCGCTACCCTTACTGGCTGGTTGATCTTGTTCGCCTGCATACCGACTTCTGTCTCGACCTCACGAAGCGCCTTCTCTATTCCTTCCAGACTGAAGTCTATGGCGGTCAGTCCGTTCTTCAAACATTCAAGCGCTTCTTTCACCCCATCTTTCTTGAGAATCTTCCTGACAGCCTTCTCGTTATACTCCAATACATCAGAAAAGAAGTATTTCCAACTGCTAACGCCCGTAAAAGTCTTTGTCCTGGTCTGCATCAGCTCACATACCTTCAGAAAATAATCTGACTCGACATCAGTCGCCCAGTCATACTGAGCAATATATTCCCTGACCCTGACAATAAAATCATCCAACGGCATTTCCGCAATGTAATCACCGTTCATCGCGGTAAGCTTCTTTATATCCATCTGTGCGGGACTGCTCTTTACGCGGTCAAACGAGAAAAGCTCCACTATCTCATCCCGATCCATCTTCTCTTTGTCATCTCCCGGCGACCAGCCAAGCAGAGTCAGATAGTTAAACAACGCGTCGGCATGATATCCATTGTCCCTGAATTCTCCGACAAAAGCATCCCCATCCCTCTTTGAATAGGGCTTGCCCTGCTGATTCGTGATCATAGGCAAATGTGCATACTTCGGCGGCTCAGCGCCAAGCGCCTTAAACAGGGCTACATGCCTATATGTGTTCTCGATATGATCATCACCTCTGATGACATGTGTAATACCCATCTCAATATCATCAACGACATTCGCAAGATGAAAAACCGGTGATCCATTAGAACGGACAATCACCAGATCCTGCATGTCATCGGCATTCTTATGAAGATCGCCCTTAATCTCATCATGAAACGACATATCCTCGCCCGGCATCCGGAATACAACACATTCGCCCTTCCCGGTATTACCCTTGTCTTCCTTATAAGCTAACCCCTTCTCCAGCAACATCTCAGCCGCAGCCAAATGCGCCTCACGCCGGGTAGACTGATACATCGGCTCCTCGTCGCAATCCAAACCAAGCCATTCCATGGAATCAAGTACGGCCTGAACAGCTTCCTGGGTAGACCGCTCCCGATCCGTATCCTCTATTCTCAATAGGAACTCCCCCCCCTCATGACGGGCAAAAAGCCAGTTAAAAATAGCGGCCCGGATGTTACCTATATGAACATGCCCCGTGGGACTTGGTGCAAACCTTACTCTGACAGACATCTGATATCTCCTGAAAAACGCTGAATACTAGCACGAGGGAAGGCATTAGGCAATAGGGAAGAGGCAATAGGAAAATATAGAGGGGAAAGGACGCAGGGAACAGGGAAAAGGGCCTCTCAGACCTGCTAAACCATGTAATATTCCTATTCCTGTTCCCTCTTCCCCGCTCCCTGTTCCCTTATGCATTTTCCGCTTGCAACGAGCCACTTCTACCCCTAATATCCGCCTCTTAATAATAATTTCACGTTTCACGCGTGCGACGAAAGGAGCACTTAATGGCTGGCATATTCAAGGCATACGATATTAGAGGTATTTATGGTGACACTGTAGATGAAGCAATGGCACTTAAGATTGGACGCGCCTTCGTAACATTTCTGAAATGCAAGAAAGTCGTAGTCGGACGCGATATGCGCCCGCATTCAGGCCCACTGTTCGACGCACTTACCAAGGGCATCACCATGCAGGGCGCAGACGTAATCGATCTCGGCCTTTGCACATCACCGATGTCATATTACGCCAACGGCACACTCGGCGCCGATGCCGGAATCATGATTACCGCATCACACAATCCCGGCGAATGGAACGGGTTTAAACTCTCACGCGAAAAAGCAATTCCAATAAGCGGCGACACAGGTATCGCGGATATTGAGAAGATCGTCAACGACGAATCATTTGACAAGCCGGCAGAAAACGCCGGCAGCGTAAGCAAGCACGGTGTCATCGCTGAATATTGTGAACATGTCCGCAAACAGGCGAACCTGAAACGCCCAATAGTCATCGTAGCCGACATGGCCAACTCCATGGGCATACTCGAAGCCGAAGCATTCGAAGGCATCATGGAAGTCGACCCACTATTCAACAATCTTGACGGAACTTTCCCGAACCACGAAGCCAACCCACTGAACCATGCAACTCTGACAACACTCCAGGACCGAGTCAAGAACGGTAGCTGCGACTTCGGTATCGCGTTTGACGGGGATGCCGATCGCTGCGGATTTATTGACGAAAACGGCGAAATCATTCCTATGGACCTGATTACAGCTCTGATCTCAGAAGACCTTCTCTCCAGGGGCAAAGGCGTGATCCTTTACGACCTGCGCAGCAGCTGGGCCGTAAAGGAAGTCATCTCCGAAAACGGAGGCACACCCATGATGTCTCGTGTCGGTCACGCATTCATCAAGGAACAGATGAGAGACAACAACGCCATATTCGCGGGAGAACTCTCGGGTCATTACTACTTCAGAGACAATTTCTTTACCGAGAGCTCATCAATGGCCGTTATCTGCGTAGCAAACATCGTCAGCAAATCAGACAAACCACTCTCTGAACTTATCAAACCCATTAAGCGCTACTGTGCAAGCGGCGAAATCAACTCGAAGGTAGCGGACACATCTACCGTGCTTGATGAACTCCGAAAAAAATACAACGACGGTGACATGCTCGAGCTGGACGGAGTAAGCGTCGAATACGATGACTGGTGGTTCAACGTCCGCGCCTCAAATACCGAGCCGTATATACGCCTCAACATGGAGGCAAAAACTCCAGAACTGATGGAAGAAAAACGGGATGAGGTGCTGGCGATTATCAGGGGTTGAACGGGCTTCGCCCTCGTAACAGGTGACACGTAACAGGTTTGCCACGCCAAAGGCGTGACAACACAGAAGCGACTCAAATACTGATATATTGTCTCACGTAGTCTTTGGCGATCGGCAGGGCTTCCTTCAGAGGCTTTCCCTGCGCAATGGATGCGGCTAAGGCAGCAGCAAATGAACAGCCGGTCCCATGCGTACTCTCAACCTCCACTCTCTCCCCCGAAAACTCACTTATCTCCCCACCAACATAAAGCACATCCACAATTACAGAACTGCGGTCCGTAGTCTGTAGTCCGTAGTCCAATAGATGACCACCTTTGGCAGCGACAGCAACATCATACTTTAAACCAACCTCTACCGCGGCGTTTTTCATGTCGTCCAGGGTCTTGACTTCGTGACCACAGAGGATTTCCAGCTCCGGCACATTTGGCGTTATAACCTTTGCCATGGGAAGCAAACTGCTACAGAGAGCCTCAATAGCATCTTCCTGCAATAGCCGTACGCCTGATGTAGCAACCATGACAGGGTCGACAACAAGATTCTTTATGTGATTCTCTTCAATCGCACCGGCGACCGCTTCAATGATATCAGCAGAATAAAGCATTCCCGTCTTTGCCGCAGCAACCAGGAAATGCTTACAGACAGCCTTGATCTGAAGCACCACCATCTCTGGAATTATCGGCTCAACACCAAGAACTTCAGCAGGATTTTGAGCGGTAATGCATGTTACTGCCGTGGTTCCGAAGGTTCCAAGTGACGTGAAAGCCCTTAAATCAGCCTGAATCCCAGCACCACCACCACTATCAGACCCGGCAATGGAGAGAACAGTGGCGAGTGGTGAATGACGAGTGATGAGTGATGAGTTGTCAGCCATTAACCATTAACCATTTAAACATTAACCACAAATCAACGCTACGCGTTGATTTGGCCCGCACGCGCAAGACTCCTGGCTTCAACGCTCTGTATCTCAGCAAAGCCCTGAGCGCTTTCGGGATTGAGACCTTCACTTGCTTCCATAGACGAGTCTTCCTCGTTATAAAGGCTTCCTGCGCAATCCGTCAGGCTGTTAAAAAGGATGTTCCCCTTGTAGAGCGCAACCGAAACTGTTCCCGATGCCGGTTCGGCTAGAACATCAATTGCAGCCTGGGCAGCGACCGTAGCCGGATCAAAATAACGCCCGTCATACACCTGATCTGCGACCAGCTTCGACAGTTTATGAAACAGAAGAGTAGCGTCCCTGTTCATGACCGCCTGATATACCTGTTCGAGACAAAACCCCAGAAGCTCCATACCCGGCGCTTCATAGACGCCCCTGCTCTTTGTGCCAATGATCCTGTTCTCCAGAGCGTTGCGCATCCCTATTCCATTGCGGCCGGCTATTTCGTTGGCCATCTGCATTATTTCGAGCCTTGAAACGCTACTGCCATTGATTTCAACGGCATAGCCGTTCTCAAACTTGACAGTAAAGATCTCATCCTCGTCCGGGGCATCTTTCGGCCAGACGCCCATCTCGGGCTCAACAATAGTGCAAGGCGTCTCGAGACTCTCAAGATCTTCTGCCTCATGAGAAAGACCAGCCAGATTAGAGTCCGTAGAATACCGCTTCTTGCCTCCTGGAAAAGCCTCTATCCCCCGCTCCATAAGCCAATCAGACATCTCGGTCCGGCCAGGGAACTGCTCGAGCATTGAGGGATCCCGCCAGGGGGCATACACACCCATTTCAGGGGCAAGCACATTGGTATACCGTTCAAACCGCATCTGGTCATTGCCCCGGCCTGTTGCGCCATGAACAAGTATCTCTACACCACATTTCTTCATCTCGGGAATCAAGCCCTTAACAGTCACGGCACGCGCTATGCCTGTCGAGTTCCAGTACTCACCATCGTACATGGCCTGGGCCTTGAGCATGTCAAAGCAGGCATCTGCCATAGCATCCTTGAGATCCACGATGATGGTTTCGGCTCCGCAAGGAGCCATCTTTTTAACAACATTCGATATATCCTCTTCATCAGGCTGAGCAAGATCGGCAGAAAAACAGACGACCTCTGCTCCGAGTTCTTTCAGTTTCATAGTGACGGTCTTACTGTCGAGACCGCCTGAAACGCATACCCCAAGCTTCTTATCTTTCAAATCATCAATATTCATTTTAACCCCTTCGCCCAGGCAATGGGCAATAGGCAACAGGCAACAGTGCCCCCTACCCCAATTTCTCACTTCTCGTGTCCCGCTTCACGTTTTACGTTTCTATTTTAAACAACTTTCTATTATCGTCAGCGCCTTTTCAACATCATCGTCCGTGATATTAAGTGGCGGAAGAAATCTCACTATAGTTTCCGCTGTGGCAAGGCACAAGAGTCCGGATTCAATAATCTTCTTTGCAGTATCGCCTGCAGGCCCTTTCATCTCAAGCCCCAGCATCAGACCAACGCCTCTGACGCCCTCAACCTGATCATACTTGTCTGCCAATGCCTGCAGACCCGCCTTAAACTTCTTGCCCATGGATGCCGAGTTCTCGACAAGCCCTTCATCATCTATTACTTCAAGAGTAGACAATGCCGCCGCGCATGCAAGTGGCGTCCCACCGAATGTGCTGGCATGTTTACCCGGTTGAAAAACATTCTTAAGCTTATCGCCGCTTACAACAGCTCCTATCGGATATCCACTTCCAAGCGCCTTAGCCAGCGAGAATGCGTCAGGTTCAACGCCATAATGCTGAAACCCGAACCATTTGCCTGTCCTGCCAAGCCCGCACTGAATCTCATCACACAACATCAACAGATTCTTCTCGTCGCAGAGCGCCCTGACACCCGTCATGAACTCCTGATCAGCCGAAATTATGCCTCCCTCACCCTGAACAGCCTCGAGCAATATCGCCACTGTCTTATCACCGACCAGTGCCTTTACCGAATCCAGGTTATTGTACTCTGCATGAACAAATCCTTCAGGCATGGGTTCAAAACCTTTCTGAATCTTGCTCTGGCCCGTTGCGGCGGCCGTGGCAAGGGTTCTGCCATGAAACGAGTTCTTCATGCAGATAATCTCATACCTGCCCTCGTCATGGCCCCACAACCGTGCCAGCTTGATAAGCCCCTCGTTCGCTTCCGCGCCGGAATTACCAAAAAAACACTTCCCGTCTAATGCTACACTGTTGAGTTTGGCAGCAAGCCTTGCCTGTGGCTCCGTATAATACAGATTCGACACATGCATAAGCTGAGCTGCCTGATCGCAAATGGCCTTAACGATCTTTGGATGTGAATGCCCTACATTCAGCACGGAAATACCCGCCAGGAAATCAAGATACTCAACACCTTCAGCATCCCACACCTTCGTACCCTGCCCCTTCACGAGCGCCATGCCAGGCGCGTATGTCGGCATTACATTCTTATCAAAAACATCAGCTATTTCTTTTGTATTCATAATATTTACCCCTTGCCCCGGACTGTAGGTCTGTCATTACTAGCCCCACCTCTGTCCACTATCCACAGTCCACAGTCCACAGTCCACAGTCCACAGTCCATTATACTACTATCTCCGTTCCGACACCTTTGTCGGTAAAAATCTCAAGCAACAGCGAATGCGGCATATGGCCGTCTATCATATGAACTTTTTTGACACCCGCTTTTAAAGCTTCTACGCCACTCTCTACCTTGGGCAGCATTCCGCCGGCGATAACTCCCTGCTCTATCAATTTCTCAACTTCTTCCACATGCAATGTAGCCATAACAGAAGAAGGATCCTTCGGGTTCCGCAACAACCCAGGCACATCAGAAATGAAAGCTATCTTTCTGGCCTTCAGCGCCTTGGCTACTGCTGCGGCCGCCAGATCCGCGTTGATATTGTGAATCTTCTTGTCCGGCCCCACCCCCAATGGCGTGATTACCGGAATAGTGCCTCTCCTGAGCCGGCTTCTTATGGGCTTGGTGTCCACATCGGAAGGCACACCGACAAACCCCCAGTCAAGACCCTTGCCGGTCTTGCCGCATACGCCCTTTTTCCTATGGACATGAAAAATGTCTTCCCCATGCAATGCACTTGCCTTGGCACCAATATCCTTCATCATCTGAACAATCGCCGGATTGACCTCGTCCTTAAATATCTTCTCCACCACCTTAATGGTCTTTGCCCGCGTTACCCTGAATCCGTTTACAAATTCCGCGCTGATGCCATGATCCTTCATCCCCCTGGATATCGCCTTACCGCCTCCATGGACAACCACAGGCTTCATTCCCACGCATTCCATAAAAGAAATATCCTCTATAATGCTTTTTGCATTATTCAGGTCATCCAGAGCACTGCCGCCAAACTTGACAACAATAATCTCGCCCCTGAACTTCAAAATATAAGGCAGGGCCTCAATCAAAATCTCAGCTTTTTTAATTATACTCTTCATTTTATCCCCCCTTGCCCCATGGTTAATGGTTCAACGACATTAAACAATACACCTAATATCGAATACCGAATACCGAATGTCGAACTCCGAATGTCGATGGCAAAAGAAAAACTCTAAGTAATTCTACCGCTAACTTCATTATTCGATATTCATTATTCGATATTCGATATTAAACACTCTCATCCCCCCTGTTACCACGCCTTTGGCGTGGTAAACCTGCCACGTGTTTCGTGTCACGAGGACGAAGTCCGTTACGTCGTATATTCCGAATTGATTTTTACATATTCATAACTGCAATCACAGGCATAAACCTTGTCGCACCCATCGCCCATATTGAGATCTATTGATATGCCAAATTCTTCAGCGACAATCACCTTTGAAATTCCTTCTGCAACGTCCATTCCTACCGGGCACCCGTCTTTTACCGCACAAAAATCATTATAATATATGTCGACCGCGCTGGCGTTGATCTCAACGCCGGAATATCCGACTGCATCTATTACCCTGCCCCAGTTAGGGTCTTCACCAAACCACGAGGTCTTTACCAACAGCGAGTTTGCGACAGTCCTGCAGACCATTAACGCGTCTTCATCGCTCGCCGCACCTTTGGTTTCCACTGTAACAAACTTCGTAGCACCTTCGCCATCCTTCACAATCATCTGTGCAAGGATAAGGCTTATCTCGTTGACCGCTGACACAAATGTATCCCATTCAGGATGTCCTTCATTGAGACTGTTGTTGCCAGCAGCGCCATTGGCAAGAAACAATACTGTGTCATTCGTGCTTTGATCGCCATCCACGGTTATCCGGTTAAAACTCTTCGCGACTGCACCAGACAGACATTTCTGCAAAGCGGCAGGTTCAACATCGGCATCTGTTGTAAGAAACGCGAGCATTGTGGCCATGTTCGGCTCAATCATCCCTGCACCTTTGACCATACCGCCGATCTTTACGCTTGCCCCTTCAATATTCAGCTCGACCGCCAACATCTTGGGAACCGTATCAGTTGTCATGATAGCTTCAGCCGCCACAGGTCCACCAACTTCCGTCAAGGCTTCCACTGCCATGGGAATACCCTTCTCGATCTTCTCCATAGGCATAGGCACCCCTATGGTACCAGTCGAACACACAAGAACCTTATCGCTTCCTACGCCAAGGCAGTCGGCCGTGATTTCAGCCATCGCCTCGGCATCAACGACCCCCTGCGCTCCTGTACAGGCGTTGGCATTCCCGCTGTTTACGATAATGACAGATGCGGAACCATCCTTTATCTGTTCCTTACAAAGCCCAACCGGCGCCGCATACATCCTGTTTGTCGTAAACACGCCCGCCACACTGGCCGGTGTGTCAGACACCAGCAAGGCCATGTCCAACTTGCTCTTCTTGATTCCAGCCGAAATGCCAGAGGCCTTAAACCCCTGCGGAGCCGTTATTCCACCATCTATTATGTCAATAGTCATTTGTTTCCTCGTGAAGGATATTATTTAATACAGAGCGAATCTGAAAGGATAAAAAGCACAATTCGACCCGATAAAATAACCTGGTGATATAAGCGTTAAAGTTATCCCTATCGCTTGGAGAACTGGAAGCGCTTGCGTGCACCGGGCTGACCGGGCTTTTTACGCTCTTTCATTCGCGAGTCGCGAGTAAGGCACCCGCTGTTCTTAAGGACTTCGCGCAAAGATGTGTCTGCTACAGAAAGGGCTCTTGCCAGGCTATGCCTGAGTGCTCCAGCCTGACCCGAGACGCCGCCGCCGCCGAGTTTAGCAATAATATCAAACTTATCTTTTGTATTCGTGAGCTTCAATGGCTGCTCGATATATCTCCTAAGTGCTTCACTTGGAAAGAAATCTTCGAGAGTCCTTTTGTTTACAACCCATTTGCCTGTGCCCGGCCTGAGCCGAACCTGTGCAACCGAAGTCTTCCTTCTTCCTGTAGCTGTGAACTCTTCTATTTTCTTTTTCGCTGCCACTTATGACTCCCTGTTAAATTACCAATCCACTGACTGCGGCTTTTGAGCCTCATGCGGATGTTTCTCGCCAGCATAGACTTTCAGCCTGGTCATCATTTTCCTGCTCAAAGTGTTCTTGGGTAACATACCCTTTACTGCCAACGTAATAAGACGGTCTGGATGACGTTCTCTTACCACAGATGCCGGTATCTCTTTTAGCCCGCTCCTGTATCCTGAATAACGTTGGTAAATCTTGTTGTCATTCTTCTTGCCGGACAAATATACTTTTTCCGCATTAATAACAACAATAAATGCTCCCGTATCCACATGTGGAGTGAATGTAGGCTTATCCTTACCACGCAAAGCATTAGCAATCTTAACCGCCAAACGACCTAAAGTCTTATCCTCTGCGTCTACAACAAACCAATCCCGATCTGTATCAGTATTTTTTGCAACATATGTTTTCATCAAAACCCTTTACTATTCAAAGAAAAGACTGGGGAAAGTAGCTAAACTGAGAGATACTGTCAACCCCTAATTAGGAATTAATTTGTATCTTTTACAGATTAGCAGGCTGAAGCGGTTGATTACCGCACCTATTCCTTAATTCAGCATATCTTCTTCGACCGTTTTATCTACCCTCTTAAACTTCTTTTGCATCCGTTTTTCCTGCTTTTTGATATAATCGACGAGCTCTGGATCCAGTTCATGAAGCGGGTCCGATTCCTCCGCCCTGCGACGTGCCTCTTCCTCCGCCGCCTCTTTGGCTTTTTCTTCTGTTATTGCCTTGGCTTTAGCATCCGCCTTGGCTTTGGCCTTGGCAACCTTCTCCGCCTGCTCACGAGCCTCTTCTTCTGCTCTCGCCTTTTCTCTGGCGTCGGCTTCTGCCTTCAACCGGGCTTCTTTCTCAGCTCGAGCTTCCGCCTTGGCTTTTACTTTGGCATCTTTCTCGGCTTTCTCGAGGGCGTCGTCTTCGGCTTTAGCCTTGGTTTTGGCTTCTTTTTCAGCCGTCACCCTGGCAGCCTTCTCTTCCTCAAGACGGCGGGCATCTTCACGCGCCTTACGCTTAGCTTCCATCTCGGCCTGGACTTTTGCTTCAGCCTCTTCACGAATTTCCTTTAAGCGTTGCTGGTGGGCTTTTTCTCGAGCGTCTTCTTCTGCCTTCAACCGGGCTTCTTCCTCTTCGGCTTTGCGCGCCTCCTCGCGTTCACGAAGAGCTTTTAATTCTTCCTCCAGGATTTCACTTTTTTTTTGACGCTTCTTCTTTTCTTCTTCTTTCTTCTGTTCTCGGGTAGGCGCTGCCAGCGCACTATCGGACCAACCTTTTTTCCAGAGCTTACCCGCATTCTTCAGGGAATCTTTACGCCGTAATGTTTCCTTCCGTATGTCATCCTTATTGTCCATCACATAAGGAGTTATAAAGACCACTACCTCACTTCTCTTAGTCGCATCACTCTTCGACCTGAACAAAGCCCCGAGTAAAGGAATCTTTCTCAGGAACGGAACTCCTCTATTAACTTGTTGTGAGCCCTTCCTGACTAAGCCACCCAGTACTATCGTCTCCTTATCATGGACAGATATTGACGCCTTCAGCTCTCTACTGTTGACTATAGGCCAAGACTCGCCATCGATCGTCTGAGGAGTACCCAGTTCTTCTATCTTTTGCTTTATATCCATTACCACCAGACCGTTGGTGTTTACATGCGGAGTCACGGTAAGCACCAGAGATATCTTCCTAGTCTCAACATCAGCCTGTTGATCAATTACGCCTCCGCCAACGTTCACGGCCCTGTAGCCTTTGAAAACATAAGCTTCAGACGAAGATTCAATTGATGCCTCGGTGTTATCATGCGTCACTATTACCGGTGACGAAATGACCTCCGTGCGAGCATCATCCGCCGACATCTTGAGAATAACATCCAGATTGAGACCGAAATGCGTAAAGTAGTAGCTTAGTCCATGTCCGGCAGCCGGAATATCTGATGTAGCGGTCAGGGACAAAGTATTACGTGGTGTTAAAGCGCCTGCTCCGCCTGCACCAGCAAAGGCAAAAAGAGGGTTTTTACCACCGCCGTTCTTGTCGTCATAGGCAATCATTGCACGTTGCACCCAATCGACTCCAGTCTGAATATTGTCATCCAATCCAACATCAAGAATTACCGCCTCAATAAGAACCTGTGAAAGCATCATATCCATATCTTTGATAATAAGCTCCAAAGTCTGTATGTCTGATTTGCTTGCCATTACAATGAGCGCATTGGTCCGCTTATCTGCTAGTATCTTGATGTTCTGGGAAGATAGCTCCCCGACCTTTGAAGCTGCCTCAGCCGCAGATCCAGCCGGCCCCTCTTTCTTACTCACATAATCTTTTAGGGCGGAACTACGGTCCTTTTCATCGCCCTTCTTGGGCGCAACCGAAGTAGCATCGTCCTTGCCTTTGGTCTGACCTATCAAATCGTTCAGCATACTCGCGACATCCGTTGAGTCGGCAAATTCGAGCCGAAATATACGCACTATCACGTCGGGTGCTGTTTCAATATCAAGCACTTCGATAATTCTGTTAAAGAAAGTCATGTTCTCGGGACGGGTAATAATAATCATTACATTGGTCCGGTCATCCGCAGTGATCTGAACCTTGCCCCTGATAACACCACGTTCAGCCATTTCTACATCCAGGGCGACTGCGGCTGCAGTAGCAGGTGCAGACACAGGCGCAGTCGCACGCATTACTCCCGGAATCACGGATTTCCTTATGCCAGGTGCGCCAGTCCTCTTGGGCGTGGATACCACTGTAGCCTTTCGCTTCTGTTCAGCCTGAGATTCTCGTATTATGTCCTCAAGCTTAGCCTTAACAGTAGAAGCTTTTGCAAAGCGTATCTGAACCACATTCGGTTCTTCCCTTGCCACTATCGGCTGATCAATATGCTTCAGAATCTGAATCATCCTGTTAACCACAGCCGCGGTATCAGTAATAAGTATGCTGTTACTACGCTCCAACGCGTGAATAGTTCCATAGATATGCTTAAATGGAAGAATTACTTTCTGGGCTTCAGGAATATCTATGTGCTTAAGAGAAACCATCTGGCTGACCAACTTGCCCGTCTCCGGCAAAGGTTTGCCGTCAAGATCAGCATTAATTATCATGCCTTCTTGGGTTGGTCTATTGCCCGTAACCGGTATAACCTTGAGAAACTTTTTGCCTACCGGAATAAGCTGGATTCCCTGCATTCTTAACGCACGCTCAATTGCCTCCAACTGTTCATCTATCGCTAATTCCGTCTGGCTCCTCAAAGCAATGTTGGCAGCCGGCAATTTCGGATCCAGTAAAAGCGTACGGCCTGTCTTCTCGGAATAATCCTGCAGCATTAGATCGCGCGTGCCCGGCCCGCCACTGTATTTCAGCATTCCTGGAGTATCTTGCTCCGCATCAGCCACATTGACCAGCTCCTGGCCTGTCACCAATGAACCCATCAGTACAACCAAAAGCGATGTCACCACGACCTCAGCAACATTTTTTCTTATAACGCTGAATCTCATTAATTATCTTCCCTCACGTCGGGTCCAGTCTTCTTCTGCCCCCTGGTATAGGCGCAATACAATGCAAATGTTCCACGAAGCTTCTCTGTAGTCGTGGACATTACCAACATGCGTCTCACATCAAGCATAGCACCTTCAGCCTGCAAATCAAATAGGAAATGCGTAGCACTATCAAGATTACCCTCCCAGTCTTTGCAGTCTATCAGCAGCTCGTAAACATCGCCTATCTTTTTCTCAAGATCAGCCTTGGAGTTGCGTAACGTAAAGTTGTTCTTACTCGCCACCCGCTCAAGAACCTGCTGCCAATGAACACCCATATCAGCACTCGTCGCAGGAGGTAATAATCTGCTCAGCTCGTCGTATTTGAGCGCAAGCGTTGATTTCTTTGCCACGAATTTCTTATCCCTGTCAATCTGCCAGCGAAGCTCTTCCTGCTTAGCCATGACATCCTTCAAATGCTCGATTTTTGGTTTCGCCATCATGATAGCAGCACCGAAAAGAAGACTGAAGACCGTGATGATCAGCAACATTAATTCTCTTTGTGACATCCTCATTTTTCACCCCCAGGAAAATACAGCACAAAACTGAATTTGTATTTGCCCCTTAAGAACTTAATGTCGCCGGGAACAACCTGCGCAAATATCTTGGTCTTGTTAAGGTTTTCATGAAACCCAACCACAATGCTCCTTGCGGACGCCTCGCCGGATAACACAAGACTCTCCCCCTTCTTGTAATTGAACCTTGAAAGTTCTATGCCACTCACCGGCAGTAGCGTCGTGACCTCGCGGAGGCATTCAAGCGCGCTGTCTGATCTATCCATATACTGCCGGATAATGCGTATCCGGCTGGCCATCTCGCGAACTTCATCCGCAGGTGCCTTCCAATGTGTCTGTTCAGCGAGCAGATCTTCCAACACCTTTTCCTGATAGAATATGTACCCCTGAAATCCAGCAACCATCAACACCCAGACCACAGCCAGAGAAGCTGCAATAGAAATCACCTTTTTCCTGGATTGCCTCGATGTCTCCGCAAGCCGCCAGGATAGCGGCGTCATGTCCAGCATCCCTCTGTCTTCATCCGCCGATCTGCGCGCGAGTCCTTCCGAAAGAGACGGAAGTGTCTTCAGCGATTCTACCTGAACATCACATCCGCATTCCCGCTTGATCTCCTCAATAAAATCGCCCGATACATCATCATCCGAATACACTTCAATCGAAATAGACTCTGCCACGCCATGTTCAAGTTCAAGCGACATGATCGTATATCCGACCTCTCCGGCTATTTCCATCAGGAGGTCGTCCCGGGGCATATCATCTCCGGCAGATAGCGAACGAAAAACTATAGGGGCGCCATCCTGGAGCACAACAATCACCGGTGCTGCGTTTATCACGATTACCACCTGCCGGCCCTTAGCCAGAATCCGGCCTTCATCCCGAAGTAGACGCAGCCAACCCATTATATCAACATCTATCCGTTCGGTCTGAACACCAGAATTCTTGAGCTTATCGCCTATGGCATCGATTACGTCCGTCTTTACCGCCGCAGTCAGAACAAGGCAGTTAGCCTCCCGCTTTTCAAGCACTTCATAGGAAACCACCATGTTCTCGATGGGGAAAGGTGAAAACTTGTCCACCTGCAGTTCAACCATACTCCGAAGTTCATCAGCCTCAACATCGGGCAGCTCTATTACACGCATCAACACCTGGTCAGAAGCAACAGAGCATGCAATCTCACCCTTGAGCTCTCGGCATTCCCCGCTTATCTCACCATCGACAACAGCTATCTCGCCAGACCCGGTCTTCTCTAAACCGCCCTTGTTCCTTTGAATGGTAGTCCATTCAAGCATGTTTAGCCCAAAAGCCAGCCCCGTTATAATATCCTTCGCCATAAATTAAGACCCTTCTGCCCAATCACGCCTTCGACGTGATAAATATCGAATATCAAATATCGAACTCCGAATATCGAAGGCAAAGGAAACATTACTTAATAATCCTTCCGCTAACTTCGACATTCGATATTCATTATTCGATATTCATCATTCTTTACTCTTCTTCCCGCCATCTCAATATCACTAGGTTATCACCCGAAAATCTTGCTATACACCAGACTTTCTTTCTTACGCCACCAACCTCACCTATAGAAGTGATCCGGTATATAGCCGATGATGTTGTCAAATATTGCTTAGCTGCCGGATCTATGTCCGGCACACGGCCCGCAAAATCGCCAACATTCCTGAACGAATAATCCTCATTTTCACCTTCCGAAATCAAAAGCTCATCTTCAAGAGCCGAACCTTCCCGCTCTTCAATAATAGCATTTGCAACCAAATCGTCAACACCGGGTAATGTCATCAAAACCCGCAAACCTGCAGCATTAACATTCACCTTACCATCTCCATAGGTTGTCAGTAAATCCTGAATCCCACTAATTTTCACTTCCTCTTCACCCTCAAGTGCCTTTTCGAGGACCCCGCCGAATAATATGGTGTGAGTGTAACCTTTAATAAGAAGAAGCTCTCCAACCGTATCAAGCGGCCCGTTCTTTGCCTGATACGCATTGGTAAGCGTACCATAATAGTCTTCTGTCTCCGCCCCATCCGGACGAGACTCGTTGTTTCTGTCGGTCCAGTCAAGGAATGATTCTATAAGCTCCGGCCACAACCCGCTGTCCTCGGTAATGCCACCTACCTCAAGTATTCTTTCAAAATTCTCCTCAATCTCCTCGTCCCTTTTCCCTAGATTATTGATGTTACGCCTCGCTGGCTCCGGCACAATATCCAATATTATCTTTCCGTCACCCAGCTCATGTTCAAGCCCCCTTATAGCAAGTCCCCGGGAAAGCCTCAACGCATCCTCATGAAACTCATTCTCATCCTCTGTAGCACCATCATCCTTCGTCTTGCTCCTGGATATATCCCTGCTCTTTGCCATAAGCATATTAGCCAACTCCACGCCAGACTTGGCTAGATACACAGCTTTCGAACGCTTTTTATAATACGAGATGATACGCGCCTCTATCCTGGCATCAAACGCGAACGAACCTATCAAAAGCGCCAACAGACCAAGCACCCACAACACGATAATCAGCGCACTCCCGCCTTCGCCCCTTCGACATTCGACATTCGATATTCGATATTCGATATTCATTCCCTCATCATTCATCACTCATCACTCATCACTTCTCTATTTAACTCCCCTTGTTCGCGGCCCAACGGGAATTCCTATAATCCTGGTCATCAAAGCAGGCTCACCACCTTCCTCTGCAGGTTCAAGATAAAGAGTTATTTCTACAACGGTTGGAATCCTGTTGGTTTCCTCCCATTCATCTGACCAGTCAATTTCATCATCCATAATCCGGTATGCCGCCCGACAGTCAAAACCGATAACCTTGCGTGACAAATGAAACGCCTCCACATCCTCTTCAGGATCAAACTCCTCCGGTTGCCCCAAAAGCTGCCAAGCCTTGACCGTAACCACACTCCGCCCTTCATCATCAGTATCGAGATAAAACTTTACGCGATGCGGGCTGTCAACAAACGAGCAGTCCGCACCAACAAGAGACGTTCCCAGCTTTACCCAACTGATCACATCGCTGGCAGACTCGTCCGACCCGTTGTCCTCATGCCAGAACCCATACATGTTTCCAGGGCGACTCTCAGGATAGTACATCGACCTCAACGCCATCTCCAACTGCTCTACGACATAGTCGCCATGATGCAGATTGTCGGTCATCGACGTTCCTTTCTTCCACGCCCTTAGCGACGTGTTGAAAGTCAAATACGTAACCACACTAATCACCGAAAGCAGAGACAGTGCCAACAGTATCTCTATCAACGTAAACCCGAGCTTACGATTTGCGATTTGCGATTGCCGATTTACGATTCTCATTACAACTCCAACCTTACAACAATTTTTATGACTCTCACGACCCTCACGACTTAAACGCTTCATTCTTTCTCAACACTGTTCTCTGTCTTCTGTTCTCTGTTCCCTGTTCCCTATTTATCCTCAACATGATATAAATACTGCACTACCTCGTGGTATTTCTCGTAATTACGGTCTTTCCAGGTCACCCTCGTACGTATCATATAAATATGATCTTCTTCCGGATCAAAAGGTGTTTCTTCTGCTTCCAGAAACCTCGAATAGGTATAGCCTTCTACCATGCCTGAATCACCTGTCACCTCAATCTCCTTGATACTCTTGTCCAACCTGGGCGCATGCTTCATATCGCCCATCCCAAGAACCTTTACGGCCTCATGATATCTTTTGGACGCACGCATCACCGCCATACAACGTGTAAGACATACAAGCATCCCGGCCAGACACATACTCAGTATGCCTGCAGCCAGAATAACTTCGATCAAAGTCAACCCTTGCTTGTTTCTACTCATTCTCAGTCGCCGTTTCCGCAGTAGCCAACGCATCCACCCGAACCTCAGTAGAGGCCCCTTCGCTATCAACCATTCTTATTGTATAGGGCTTACACCTACCGTTAGTCTGATAAACAACGCTGTAGCTGCCTTTTGTGACCTTGTCTTCTTCCGAAGACATAACAAATTCAATCGTAATCCGGTCGAGCGTGCGTTTGATGTTGTCACGCCCTTCACCACCCGCTACCGAGACAGTGCTATTATCAAGATCAAAAACAATCGTTATGGGGGCCTGCTTTAACACCGCAATGCTTCGAGCGTAACGCCCCGCCTTAACTACCGTCCTGGTGGCAACCCTCAACCTGTTGCCCTTCATAGACTGAAGAAAACTTGGCACGACTATCGCCGTAGAAATCCCGATAATAGCCAGAACAAGAAACAGTTCAATAAGAGTAAAAGCTGATTTACAATTTGGGATTCGGGATTTGCAATTTTCAATTTTCACCATCACGCCCAACAATCTTAACGACTTAAACGTCTCAAACGCCTTTCCGGCCACAGCCCGCCCTCTGGCGGGAACAATCTTCAATTAGTGAAGCTGGTGATGTCGTCTTCAGAACCCAATTGACCATCAGGACCGGGGGATTTGACAAGGTAGTTTGCACCAGGATTTTCAATGCTGAACGCGTTGCCCCAGGAATCAGTTGGAACACCACCCCTAAGATACGGCGGCTTGCCGTCAACCCCTACCGTCAGATCCTGAAGATTCGATGGATACCTCCCGACTTCGATCTCGTATACATCGATTGCTGTACAAATAGCAGCTATACTGCTTCTGGTAGCATTTATTCTGGCTTCCGTACCCTTCCCCGCGAAATTAACCACGACCACACTAGCCAAAACACCGATAATAACCATCACAAGCAGAATTTCAACAAGCGTAAAACCCGCCGAACTATTACTACACGAACTCTTCCGTCTTTCATCTCTCATAATTATCTCCTCTCTATTCATCGCTCATTACTCATCATTCATCATTTCTTATACGTCTAGTCCATTCTTCCGACACCCAACACGTTTAAGCAGTCATGCCTGTTTCGCAGACCTAGCGAGTATCCGAGCTCCAGTCAAGAAGCAGGCATGACTGCTTAAACATCTAATCCATTCGTCATATTAAAAACAGCCATAAGAACACTGATAGCCACGAAGCCTACTCCCGCCGCGACGAATACAATCAGTATCGGCTCAAGTGCCGTTGTAAATATCTTTATGTTACGATCAAGCTCATTGTCATAACGCCGCCCTATATGATTCAACGCGGTAGCCATGTCGCCTGTCTGCTCTCCCACCGCGAGCATATCTATTAATATTTTAGGAAAGATCTTGCCTGCTGCCAGCGGCCCGGAGATGGACGTTCCGTCTGTGACCCGCTCCCTGGCATTTTTGATCTCTTTACTGACAACAACATTGCCGACCGTCTGCTCGACTATGCTCAGCGCCTGCAGGACCGGCACACCGTTAGACAACAGCGTGCTGAGCGTCCGGGCAAAGTTGGAAAAAATATTTGATGCGACAATCCCCTTGATAAGCGGAACCCTCAGCTTTATTCCGTCGAACCAGAACCGGCCTCGTTCCGTATTAATGCTCCGCTTAAACATCATACAGGTGAAGAAAACTCCTATTGCTATCAGCCATCCATACTTAGTCAATATATCAGCCGAGGTGATCAACATCCGGGTAGGTAACGGCAAGGCTCCATCCATCTGCTCAAATATCATCTTGAATTTAGGAATAATCCAGGCAATGGCAAAGATCATGGTTGCAATCCCGAGCACCAAGACAATAACCGGGTACACCAGCGCCATTACTACCTTGTCCTTGGTGTCTTGAACACGCTCGTAATGATCGACCAACCGTCTCAACACCTCGTCGATTGCGCCACTAGCCTCACCAGCACGAATCATACTCACAAAAAGAGGCGGAAATGAACCCGGATGCCTGCCCATCGCCTCTGAAAGGCTCGAGCCGCGTATAATATCATCCCTCAGGTCAGTAATAATCGTGTCAGTTGCCCCGCCGGTCTTACGGCTGGCAAGCGAACCAAGCGCCGTCCCGAGAGTCATGCCGGAAGACAGAAGATCGCTCAGCTCCGAAGCAAAGAGCAGGACATCTCTGGACCCCATCTTCGCCTTGCCACGATGAATAACCAACTTAGGGCGCACTTTGCCAGCCTCGTCGGCGACAGCGGCGGCCGCCCGCTTCTCGGTCACCGAGACTGGGATAAGTCCAAGACCTTCGATCTTCGCCATTGCCGTACGCTTATCATTGGCCTCAATGACATCTTCGATCTTCTCGCCACTCTTTGATCGGGCTTTGTATATAAAAACTGGCATAAATCCCCTCCACCCATCACGCCTTCGTCGTGATAAATATCGAATGCCGAACTCCGAATAGCGAATGTCGAAATAACTGCTTTAAGTATGGCACTCTTCCAATAACTTCATTATTCGATATTAATTATTCGAAATTCGATATTAAATTCTTTCCCTCTACTCTTCTTCCGTCACCCTCAGTATTTCTTCGATAACTGTGACTCCTTCAAGAACCTTGCGCCATCCGTCATCACGCAATACAGTCATGCCCTGCGACACGGCCATCTGCTTGATAACATTCATGGAACTTCTGTTGACAATCAGGCTCTCAACATCTTCTGTAACATTCAATACCTCGAAGATTCCACCACGGCCGCTGAACCCGGTTGATCGACATTTTTCACAGCCTGCAACTGTGTAAATCTTGTGATCGGCAAGTTTCTCTATAGGAAAGCCTATTTCACGAAGGTGTTCCATGTCCGGCTCTAAGTCAGCACGGCATACAGGGCAAAGCCTTCTTATCAAACGCTGGGCAACAACCGACGACACCGCGGAGGCCACAAGAAACGGCTCCACTCCCATATCGAGCAAACGTGTAAAGGCGCCAGAGGCATCATTCGTATGAAGCGTACTAAAAACCAGATGTCCCGTAAGCGATGCCTGGATGGCTATCTCAGCAGTATCCTGATCGCGAATCTCTCCCACCATTATTACATCAGGATCCTGCCGCAGGAACGACCGGAGGATCAGTGAAAAACTCAGCCCTATCTCTTCCCTGACAAGAACCTGGTTAACGCCTGTCATTTCATACTCAATCGGATCCTCAGCAGTCATTATACGAATATCAAGATTGTTTATTTCCTTTAGATACGCATATAGCGATGTTGATTTACCTGACCCGGTAGGCCCCGTAACCAGAACTATACCATTCGGCCTGTGTATGGATTGTCGAATAAGCTCAGAATCTCTCTCGCTCATGCCAAGATCTGCCAGACCAACAAAATCGCCGCCACTCTGAAGTAAACGTAAACTGACACTTTCTCCATAAACCGTCGGCATCGTCGAAACACGAATATCAATAGCCCTACCCTTGACCTTGAGCCCGATACGCCCATCTATAGGAAGCCGTTTCTCAGCAATATCAAGATTGGCCATCACCTTGATTCGCGAAATAATCGCCGCCTGAAATCTTAAGAGTTGTGGTGGCACAGGTGTCTGGTGAAGCACTCCATCGACCCTGTAGCGTATCCGAAGCTGTTCCTCCATCGGCTCAAAGTGAATATCAGTGGCGCCTTGCTGACAAGCCTCCCAGATGATCTGGTTGACAAACTTGACGATGGACGCTTCCTGATCCAGCTCGCCTATATCAACCTTGCCTAGTTCCTCATCAGGCGAAACCTCAAACCGATCATCCTGAATCATCCTTTCAACAGTGTCAGCTCCAACACCATAGAATCTCTTGATCGCCCTGGCAATGTCCTCCGCCGGGCTCAACACAAAACGTACCCGCGTTCCAGCCGCCAGACGCAACGCATCCATTAATCCGGCATCAAGAGGATCATTGACGGCTACATTAAGAGCGTTGTTCTCAAACGCAACAGGAATCACATTGTACTGAAAAACCGCCTTGGTCGGTAAACGCTCAAGAACATCACCGGCCACATCAAGATCAGTCAGACGCGCAAATGATGCCCGTATAACACCAGCCAGCGCCGTGAGATATTCCTCCTCGGAAACATACCCTTCACGCACTATCACTTCCGTAACGCTGGCGTCACCATCACGCGACGCATTCAGTATCGAGCTTAACTGATCCCCTGAAAACAAACCCGTCTTCTCCAAACGCATCGATAGTATGTTTGGTGCAACCTTTGTCATGCTCACATCGTAGCAATTGATACCCCATATGTCCAAAAATAAAAAGTAATAGAAATGTCATAGAAATGGACGGTGGACTATGGACGGTGGACGGTGGGAAGAAGAGAGGATATCAGCCTGCGGCTGATTAATATCGAAGTGTTACTTATAGGCTCCGCGCGCTCTCTCCGAGGGCGCCGTTCAGCCCATAAGCGGCTCGCGGGGACGCTCGCCCTCCATGTTACATTAACCTAAAGCCTATAAGAACGATCCACGCTTCACGATTCACGATTCACGTCTTTTGCTGCCCACTGTGTCTGACGGGCGATACCCATCATGATATTGATATCATCGACAGAAAGCGAACCGCGCGAAAGTATTCTGCGCAAACCCAGCATCATATGGTCGGCTTTATCCTCCTCCATAAAACCGATCTGCAAAAGCGTCTCCCGCCATATTTCAAACATACGCTCCCTATGCTGCGACGGAGCCTCTTCTGACTTCTCCTGAGGCGGCTCGTAACTGCCCGTAGCGACAAACACCTCGTAACAGCAGATCAGTACCGCCTGAGCCAGATTCAGCGACGAATAATGCTCCGAACTGGGTATCTGTATGATCTGCGTACAGATCGTGAGTTCCTCATTGGTCAAGCCGTTATCTTCTCTGCCAAAGACCATAGCCACCTTCCCCTGCTCCGAGGCATCCAATACCTTGCCAACCAACTCACGCGGCGCTTTCGCATGCTGTCGATACAAACCATGACGCGCTGTTGCACCCACGACAATACCACAGTCCACAACAGCCTCAGCAAGCGTCCCGTACTCAGTCCTGTTCTCGAGAATGTCCCCGGCATGCACCGCCATCTTGCGCGCTTCATCCATATCAAGATTTCGAGGAGAAACAAGCGCCAGATCTGAAATATCCATATTGGACATCGCGCGACAGACCGACCCCACATTCCCGCCGTACAACGGTTCAACCAAAACTATACGTATGTTATCTAAACTCATGATTCTAAGGGTCTGTGGACTGTGGGCTATGGACCGTGGTCACTTGTTACTTGCTACCAACATCTTCAGTATGGTATATGGCTTTTTAGTATTTGTAAAGATTGTTGGTGAATAGCCGCGTTTACATTCAAAAAAGGAGATAGAAATGGACGAGCTTTTAAAAGTACTGAGAAAGAACGCCTTGGAGACGCCGGAAAATATAGCCAAGATGCTTGATATCTCCAGCGAAGAAGTTAAGAAGAATATAAAGGAATACGAAGAACAAGGAATAATAAAGGGCTATCAGGCCATAATTAACGAGGACGAGCTGAATCTTGATTGCGTACGTGCTGTTATCGAAATAAAGATCACACCCGAACGTGAGGGAGGATTCAACAAGATAGCTGAACGAATAAGCAAGTTTCAACAGGTTGACTCACTGTTTCTTATGTCGGGAGGATATGATCTGCTGGCTTTCGTGAGCGGCGACAATCTAAAGGAGGTTGCGACATTCGTGAGCGCAAAACTCGCAACAATTGAAGGTGTAATATCAACAGGAACACATTTTATGCTCAAGGCCTATAAGGACCAGGGCATATTAATGACATCGAAAGACAAACATGAGCGACTCAAAGTCACACCATAAATATATAGCGTCTCACCTGTCGGACATTCCCCGTTCAGGCATACGTGACTTTTTCGAAATTGTCAGCGAGCGTAAGGACATCATAAGTCTCGGCATCGGCGAGCCGGACTTTGCAACTCCCTGGCACATACGGGAGAGCTCTATCTTCGCGCTGAACCATGGTGCCACTTCCTATACCTCCAACATGGGCCTTCTCAGCCTCAGAAACGAGATCAGCAAGTATGTCGATAAGTCTTACGGGATCTCTTATGATCCGAAAACGGAAATCCTGATAACTGTCGGGGTAAGCGAAGCTCTCGACCTGGCTATAAGAACCCTGATCGAACCGGGTGATGAAGTCCTCTATCATGAACCATGCTATGTGTCGTATGCTCCTGTTATCACTATGGCTTACGGAGTTCCTGTGCCGATACAGACCAGGATGGAGAACGATTTCAGACTGACGCGCAAAATGCTCGAGGAAAAGGTCACAGACAAGACAAAAGCGCTATTACTGAATTTTCCAACCAATCCAACCGGCGGAGTATTAACCAGAGAAGATGTAGAAGGTATAGCTGCATTCGCCGTGGAACACGATATCATAGTTATTACGGACGAAATATATTCAGAACTTACATATGAAGGTGAACGCGTGAGCATCGCTTCAATACCTGGACTTGAGAACCGGACCATCTTTCTTAACGGATTCTCGAAAACATGGGCCATGACAGGGTTTCGGCTTGGATTCTCCTGTGCTCCGCCCGCATTGACCGAAGCCATGATGAAGATA
>JAUUYL010000044.1 GCA_030590485.1 Lentisphaerota bacterium
GCCGGACCGCTCAATCCCCAGCCATTGCAAAGAATCTCACCATACGTAACGGCAATTTCTTTGCCACGGGAAACAATACGAACCTCAGTACCCATGAAAGAAGCACCTTTATAATTGTGCAGCCATAAGTCCTTCATGACAAACCCAACCAGACCCGGCCGATAAGGAACCACCTTGTGCCCAAGTGCACGCGCGAACTTCTGACCATCACCGACCGAACCCGTCTTCGGATAACTAACTCCACCTGTTGCAATTAACAGATTTTCACATTCGATCTCCATGGCTCCCGTTTCCACAAGAAACCCGCCATCTATAACCTTAACGCCTTCAACAGGGCTGTTATAGACTACCGGCACATCGCTATCGCGCAATAAATCGCTAAAGACATGGAGTACGTCATCTGCTTTCTCGGACGAAGGGAAGATGCGCCCATCTTTATGAACTGAGACAGAGAGTCCGTTTCGCTTGAACCAGGACATCAGCTTGTCAGGTGGAAAATTTGAAATAGCAGGTCGCAGAAATTCGCCGACCGGCTCGCCAAAAGCCTCGACCATCCGGTCAACAGTCATGGCGGAAGACAGATTGCACCTATTGTTGCCACAAAGAAGTATTTTTCTGCCGGGACGATGTTTACGTTCGATTAGAACAGCTCGAACGCCTCGCTCGGCAGCTGTGACAGCCGCCATCAGGCCAGACGCGCCGGCACCAATAATTGCAAGTTGCGTCTTCAGGCCAAGCCCCTAAAAAAACATAGACCCACGCCTACCCTGCGCATTGCAGGACGGGCTGTGGGCCTACGAAATTATATTGTCAGTTTATTAATTAGCTGACGCTGCGAACATTAGTCGCGCATGGGCCTTTGCGGCCTTCGCCAATTTCAAATTCCACTGCTTCACCTTCCTGCAGGGTGTAACCCTGAGTCTCTGAGTGGTGAACGAATAGATCGTCGCCAGACTCCTGCTCGATGAAACCAAAACCTTTTTCTGAACTGAACCATTTTACTTTACCGTTAGGCATATTACTTCTCCGTTATGTTAAATCGTTGCCCAATTTCGGCCCTTCGGACCAACAACGACGAGCAGAAACTACGTAGAAGTGGTGCCAAGAGCAAGAAAAATCTTAGGGTTTTTTCGCCTCATGACCGTAATCACCCCAAGAAACAGGCTAAATAGCCATATTTTATTGCTATTATAAGGGAATAAACTTGTTTTATTTAACCACATGGCATATTAACAAACACATCAATATGAACAGTAAAGCTATCGGAAACACCAGATTCCTTCCAAAAGGACTATTAATACTGCATGAGGATAGGGATCTCCTCGTAGTCCATAAACCGAATGGATTACTCAGCATCGCTTCAGGGAACCCGGGCATCAGGAACCCCGGGCAGAAGACCGCCTATAGCGCACTTACCGATTACGTAAAGAAAGGCACTGCCAAGTCGAGGAACAGAATCTTCATCGTTCATCGGCTCGACAGAGATACCTCGGGAATCATAATCTTTGCCAAAACCCCCCAGGCAAAGAATTTTCTCCAGGACAATTGGGACAAGAACACCAAGAAATATTTAGCACTGGTCCACGGCAAGATGAAAGAGAATGAAGAAACCCTTTCCAGCTATCTGACAGAGAACAAAGAACTTCGTGTGTATTCCACCACAGACAGGCAAACTGGCAAACTGGCAGAGACGCGATATAAGGTGATCAACACCACAAAGAATATCAGCCTGCTGGACATCAAACTTCTCACCGGTCGTAAGAACCAGATCAGAGTACAGCTGGCCGACGCAGGGAACCCAGTCGTTGGCGACAAGAAATATGGACTCAAGGACAAGAAAACAGCCAGCAGCCGCTTTCTAGCCCTCCATGCATACAAACTCATCTGCAAACATCCTTACAGTGGCAAAGAAATGATATTCACCTCACCACCCCCGGCATTCTTCAACAAGCTGACAGGTGGTAATGGAAATATTGTGCCTCTGGATTAGCAGAAGGTTCTTCGCTACTTTGCGTTGAAATACCACTGAGTAACGGAGCAAAGAAAGAGGGATTGCGCTTGATAAACGCGAGCCATTGGGTATCATTGACACTTACTTCAATTGTTTTGCCGGGCTTTGAAATTTACACAAGTGAGTTTAATGAAGCGATTTGTTTGTTCTGTAGTGTCGTGTCTTGCGGTTGCAGCCTGTGTGGTCTGTGCGGCCAATCCTGTCGATCCCATTATCTCTTTAAATGAGTACTATAAGAAATGTCTGGACAAAATCGCTTCAGATTCATTTGCGAGTTATTGCGAGTGGGCTAATAATTATAAACAGGCCCTGAAAGATTATCAGACTAGCAGGCAGAAGGATGGCGATTTGGACGGGTGGCGTACAGGAAAGAATGAGCTGGATCGTTTTCTGCGAAATAAAACTGTTGATAAGAGTGATTTGGACGCAGTAGATTCAGCGCTCAGGTCCTTGCAGAAAACACACCTGCAATCCAAGGCCGCTCTTTCAAAGGACAAGAATACAAAGATAGTTGAACTTACTGAGAAATACACTGCACATCTGTTGTCCAAGCAGAGGCGCTCTACCAAGTCTGGCAACATGGAGCAGGCCATAGTCTTTAACGAGGAGATTAAGCGGGTCGAGAGCGAAGAGCAATATACTGCCGCCAAGGCGGCTTTAACTCAAGATGTGGCAAAAAAGGATCTGGCTGAAGCTGAAGAGGAAATTGCAACTGCAATCAGCCCTAGTGTAATGCCGGATTGCCCCACGTGCACCGGTAAAGGGAAAATCCCAGAGCCATGCCGTCACTGCAATGGAACGGGCAACTGTAAGTTATGCCAGGGCAAAGGCAAAAAACCCTCCGGCTTGAGGGGAGGCACGAGTCTTGCAATGTGCGTCCCATGCAAGGGAACAGGCCGCTGCAAAACCTGCAGAGGAAGCAAGACAACAGGCAGAGGCATCACATGCACGCGATGCGCCGGCAAAGGCAGAATTATTGTGACGCGCTATTCGTCTTCAAGCGCTTATACACCCGATGCTCTTACAATGAGCCTCTTCAGTAACGTAAACACACTTGTTGCCACACAAATCCCCATCCGAGATGCCATACGCGACTACACTTCGTACGTCGGTAAGATTCTTGTAGCAGATGGTCACATCATCAGAAGCTCCGGCTCCCACTACATATATGCACAGGATATTCCAATAGTGGGGCAGTCCTCTCCTCAATTATCATTTATACCTGTCGACTCGACGGTTCGTGAAGCTGCAATGGCGGCTATACCGCAGACCCGTAGACCCGAAGTTGTTGGGATTAAATACACGATTCAATCTAACCGCCGTCGCTTCCTGCTTGCAGTGACAAAGAATAGAAGCACGCCCAAGTTAGATCGCCCGCGTCGCTAGATCCGTCCTTCGCAAGGAACGCAGAGAAGAAGATCAACACGGGGATACCAACCCGGATGACATCACAATAGCCAACCTCTGCGCTAAGAACTATTTATGGTCTAGGCAGTGATGGTTTCTTAGGTTCTCTTGGCATTCTTACAACCCTACCTCTTTCCCTGTCTCTTCTTTGTGCATCTGCGTACTCAACTAAATATCTTTGATACCGAGCATCGTATTCAGCCCATTGCTGCCGAGCTTTCTGTTCATTTAATGCTGATATTTGCGACGCTCTTCTTTCGGCATCTGCCTGCCGGGTAGCCTTTCTGCGTTTAGTTTGTTGCGCCATTTTCTCGTTTCTAATTGCTTGGATCTTTGCTTGTTCTCCATTTAAACTCTGTAAACGCCCGCCCACATCTTCTTCATTTTCATTTTACCATTGATTTTCAATGTTGACGTTAATCACCATATCAAAGAATATTGACTCACTGACACGACAGAAGAATTAGATCCAAAACAGGCTTAGCAATGTACAATTCTGAATATTCTCTCGGTTTCCTTTTTTCATCAAGGACTTCGCACTGCACTTTGACGGCCCCGGTTCCGACAGCAGTTGCAACCTGACTAACGACATAGGTCTTCTTGCCCTTCTTTCGGTTCTCGATTAAATTGTACATTGACTTGGTGGAGAGATGACCTGAAAGTCGAGTTGTCGCAGGAGACTCATCTACAAATTGCAATGCCACCACCTGTTTTGATTTGTCAACCATGATGACAAGCTTGTTGAATCCACCTTCGTACGTCCCGCTATGCCTCGAGTATCGAAAGCTCATTTTAGGGAAGCCAGGGGTGGAGACACCAGTTCCTGAAGAGATTCTCTTTATGCCTAGTGCCTCAGCAGCATCCTTGATATTGGCCAGATAATTTACACCTTGATAGAGCTGGATTTCGGGATGCTCAGCAAGATCTTCCGCTGGCGTGCCGCAGGTTCCGAGCAACACGGCAATTTCAGCCGTTATGTCAGCTCCTTTCTTGAGTCCACCTTTATAGTTCTTTGCAACATGCAGACCGCTAGTCTCTTTCTTGTCCCCGAACATACCCTTTGGCACTTGCGCCACACATACACTCCCTAATGTCGTCATCATAAGAACAGCTACTATTATAACGCGTGTTTTCATCTGTGCTCCTTTTTTTTTTGATAATGCGTCTAATATACATTTGCTCTCTCATCCAAGTCAGACTAAGGCAGATTCATAGTCTTTCTGACAACCCAGCCGATTGTCAGAATCGCCATCAACAGCCCCAGTAACCACCAGTTGTTCCACAAGGAATCGTGCTGTGTCTCTATCCGCTCAACAGTAGCAAATGACAGATCCTTCAACGCCTCGTCCAAGTCATCAATCGTCTCGAAATACATACCTTTACTCGATTCAGCAATACCCTTGAGCACATTAATGCTCGCTGGCTTTGGCATCGTCTCAGGAGTAAAGGGCTTTACGAAGAATGACACCAGATCTGATGATATTCTCTTACCGTCAATCACCATTACAGCAGTGGCCTTATGCATACCAGCCTTCTCCGCCTTGTATTTAAAGATATAACCCGGGAACGATTTTCCGGTTGCCGACGCCACACTCTGTGGCTGCATGGAATATGGCAAGGTTCGATTATCAGAATCCACCACAAAACACTGCACCTCGGCCTGTTGCATTGATGCACTTGTGTTCTGCGCCGACTTGCGAGCTGTCATCTCTATTTCCTCACCCATGAACAACTGCTCGCGATCAGCAAAGATCTCAATCGGGGCAACGTCCATTTTTTCTTTCTCAGGTGTAAGCCATTGTAACATCTGGATCACGAAGCGTTCGTACGGCTTATGCTCCATCGAATCTTCGGTGAGCTTCCATTTCCACAATGAATCCGTAAGAACTGCGACTACTTTGCCTTGACCATATCGCTGGGCAATTATCAAAGGCTGAGGCCCGGAAGGCGTTTGACAGGCTACAAGCGTTTGCGCGCCCGGTGAAAGCTTCGCATCAGGAAAAACCGACAAGATGTTTGGAACTATACCCCAGAACTCCTTATCGCCCGCAAACGCCGAATGACTCCGTCCATCAGCTGTGATCTCTACAGGGAAATCACCTTCCGCAATAACACTGTCGACTGATTTCACTGGAAGGACTTTTTTGAGTCCCGTATTCAAGAAGCCATCTGGCCCCCAACCTTTCAGCCCACCGAGACACATCAGGCTTCCTCCATCGTCCACAAACTTCACCAAATTCTTGGCCCGTGTCTCGCCCAGCTCCTTTGCATCAAGATTTCCTAAAATTATGATTTTAAAGAAAGCCAGCTGATCTTCACGCATATCGGCAGTCATACTGCCACGATTACCAAATGTCATAAATTTACCATCCGCCCCCATGATAAACCCTAGAGGAGTAACCTGTTTGCTGGACTTGAGCGCACGAGTCAGATATTTAGATTCCCAGCGAGGATGACCTTCCACATACAGCAACCTGTTTTTGGAATCAATGACAAGCACCGTTACCTCGTAGGAATTGTCGTCCGTATTTTTCTCACCCTTAAGCGGCGGAACCACAACTTTGTATGTATAAACCCCGATTTCAGGATTCTTCAGGCGAAACACTACTTCCTTAGCACCGCCAGCAGCCGGAATCTGAAACGGCAACTCTTCCACCTTCGCCCCGTTTTTGTATAACTCGATTATCTGGCGTTGTCCCTTTGTTCCCTGCCCCGACACCGCGACTTTTAAATCCGTATCCCAACCCAACGTCACGCGACGCGGAGTATTAACCGCATCGACATGAACATCAGGTTCCTTCTCCCAAATGCCATCCGGCTCAAGGCGAACTGTGTATATCGGGAACGGCCATGCCTCCCTCGACCAATCCTCATACGCCTCACGTGTATCCAGTCCGTCGGTATAAAGCACGAACCCGGCAACATTCTGACCCGCATAACGGCTTGTCGTTTTCTTCAAAGAATCCCTCAGCATCGTAGCTGAACCCTCTGGGCTCGCAGCACGAAGCTCGTCCATTGACATCTTGGCACCCAGCTCAGTCGTAAACGGCCAAATGTCAATCTCACATTCCTCGGAGACTATGTCCACCCAGCTCATGTTGAGACTTTCCTTCATTGTATCCCAGCGACTCGGTATCTCTTTATCAGGCGACAGGGTCATACTACTGGAAGCATCAACCACCACTACGAAGCGAGGTTTGAGCGTCTTGGTGTCAGACGTCATCATTTCCGGAAGAAACAAACACCAGCCAAGAAACAGAAAAAACAATACCCTGATCGCAGCCATGATTATTGTAGTGCGGTTCTTGTCAATATAACGCCAGTAACTGAACCCGCAAACCGCAATTGCTGCCAGGAGTCCCAGGATAATGATGGCAGAGGGAACGACATGTCCGTAGGTAATACTCATCCTTTAACTTCCCCCGTCACATCAATACCAAGTTGCTCAGTCAATTTCGGTGTATTCTTTGCTTTCATATTCGCATAAAAGAATTCCGCCACCGCAATCATCAACACAAGCCAGAGGCACGTCTCAGCCAGCGACTTGCCAAGGCGGTGATCTTCTATCTTCTGCAGCATGTCTTCCTTGCTGTTCGCAACATAGATTCTTTCGATTTCAGTTATCTCTTTAATCCTCGATTGGTCCAACGGCGTCAGGTTTGACTCTTTTCTGGAAATATTAACTGCCAGAGCAGGCTCCGCCTCATCAGAAGGCGTTACCTTGATTGTGTAAATTCCCGGTTTCGTCACATCCTCGGCATGAAGCAGAGTTCTGCCCTCCTGCACCGATGTCCTTACAGAAACCTCTTTGCCATCAGGATCTTCCAGAATAGAATCGCGCGTGGCACTCGGCAGGAATTCGCGTAGCGATAAACTGTCAGTTGCCCAGATATAAGGAACAAAACCACCCATACCTGCCCCATACTGGACGATCTGATGCACATATGGCAGAAAATACGGTGACAACGGCAGACTACTCCACGTTCTGTCGCAAGACACATTAAAGAGCAATACCCGGCCAAGCCCGAATGATCTGTCCATCAGGAATGCTTTCTCAGCCCCCGCAGATATAATTATCTCAGATTCTTTCTCCAACTTATCGAAGATCAAAGACTTTCTTATAGTAAGGATAGGCGCCCCGCCCTGCCCTATCTTAAGTTCCCTCAGAATCGGGTGCTGAGGTTTCTCCCATCTCAACATATGCTTTCTGTCAGAAAGCATCAGATCCACAGTTGTCTGCGGCAGAGCTGGCAAACACTTCCAGGCTCTATAATCAGACGCCGTGCCCAGGTCACCTGGGAAAATTACCAATAACCCGCCACCACGAACATACTGCTCCATGTCCACAATCTGCTGGCCGGAAAACGGCAGAACGTTACACAAGAACACACATGAATACTCACTGAGTTCCTGTTCATCCAAATCGTTCGGAGATACTACATCAGCTCTGATTCCGGACTTGCCGCCAATACCAATCGTCAGTGCCTTCACGAGAAACAAAGTTTCCTCTTTCTTGCCAACTATAAGCGTTGGCAGACTCTCCTTGACCTTGAAAAGGAAGTGGAAATCGTTATCCACCTTCAGGTTGTCTTCCGGCAACTCGATTCTCGCCGTATGATTACCCTGCTTCAAAGGCGGCAAAGAAAAGATCATATCTTCTCCCCTGTCACCGCCGACAATCGTTGACCGGGTCTGTAGCTCTTCTCCATCAAGGAACACTGTAATCGATGTGTTTCTGGGCGGGCCGCAATGCGCCAACCTAACAGTAAGTTTCGAGGGCATGTCCTCCATGATGAGTCGCGGCTGAACATCCACATCGGCCGGCGTAATATTCTCGGGATTCGCCGCTCCAAGAAGGGTCACGAATACCGCTGTCTTATCCGCTATCTGCTGAGGGTCCCATCCGGTAATCGAAGCCGTCTGCTTTTCATCATCTTTGCTTTTCTTTCCACCCTTTTTCTTATCGTCCTCGTCCTTACCCTTGTCCTTCTTCTTGTCAGGCTTCTCTTCTTTGGGTGGTGGTGGCGCGTCATCACCATCCAAAAGGGCTACGCTACCCTTGCCGAAACTGGACCAAGGCAAAGCCTGATTGTCTGTAAAAATATGTATTTCTTTTTCAATGTTGCGCTTGTCGGCCGTAAGTGCTGAGTTCGCGGCCATTATTGCAGGCGCCAACTGAGACGAAGTGAATCCCATTTCTAACGCCTTGATCTTTTCTTTTATAAAATCATGCTCAGCTGACAGCTCTTCAATGATAGGTTCCACGTCTTCGGTTGCGAGATAGAGACAGACCTTGTCAGACTCTTTTAACCCATTGATGACTTCCGTTGCTGACTCTAACGCCTTGTCCCACGCCGTATCCTTACCGACGAGATAATTCATACTGTAGGATGCATCAATGACAATAGCCACATTACGCTGAGTCCGGACTATGAGGTTCCCGAAATTGGTCGTCCTTACAATCGGCACACCAAAAGCAAATGACAGAAAAAACATTAACAATGTGCGCAGAAGCCATAGAATAAAGTTTTCCATCTTGATCTGACGTGACGACTTCTTCTCAGCAAGTTTCAGGAAACGAATCGTGCTAAACGGCATTTTTACCGTCTGGCTCGACTGGATCATGTGTATAGCCAGCGGAACGCCTATAGCCAACCCCGCGCCTACAGCGAAAAATTGAAATGCCATTAATGAAAACATTAATCAGACCCCCTGCCCTGGACAGTGGACCATAGACTGTGGGCTGTGGGCTGTGGCAAAAGCTTCTCTCCCGCCTTCGATATTCGATATTCGATATTCATAATTCGATATTCAGCACGCCACAGGCGGGCTTCCCTTATCCTGCCTGGAGTCTTCTGCGTTCTTCCAAGTACGCCCTCGCAAAATCATCCAACGGCTCGTCGGTCTTAACTATCCTGTAATCAACCTTCATCGCCTTGCAAGCCGTCCTGTATTTCGCCAGAAACTCTTCAAATACTTCATGATAGGCTGCTGCCATCGATTTTGGATTGGCAGTAATGACCTCATTGGTCTCCATATCCATAAATTCAGCACCATTCTTAAAAGACAAATCTATTTCCGCAGGGTCGAGCATATGAAAGACAACCACATCGTGCATCTGCTTGCGAAAATGAGCCAACGCAAGATTGACCGATTCAGGATCCTCATCATCACCAAACAAGTCCGACAGAACAATAACAAGCGCCCTCTTGTGAATTGATTCAGCGATAAGATGAAGGCTCTCGGCGAGGTTCGTGTTTGATGCCGGTTTCGTTTTCTGCATACGCTTGCAGAGATTATTCAAATGATTCATCGAGTTGTTGGCTATCATCTTCATCTTGATATTGTCGGCAATCTGAAACAAGCCGACAGAGTCACGCATTTTTACAACACAAAACCCCATCATCGTCGCAAGCTTGCAGGCGTATTCATATTTTGTCGGCAACGAATCATCACTTCGATATGCCATTGAATGACTGCAGTCGATAACAAAATAAACACGTAGATTAGTCTCGTCCTCGTATCTTTTAATATAAAACTTATCGGTACGGGCGTAGACCCTCCAGTCAATATGTTTTGGATCATCTCCCTTATTATACGGTTTGTGGTCAGCAAATTCCGAACTCGCACCTTTTAACGGGCTCCTGTGAGCACCTGCAAGATTACCTTCTACTACATAACGGGACAACAGCACCTGCCTACCCAGCTTATGCATAGCTTCCGGTGTCAAATAATGTGATATTCCTGATCCAGCCATTTACCCCACCACTCCCCGTTCAACGTCTTAACGGTCTTACTGCTTTTATCTCTTTGGACGCGAAACCATCTTCCAGTGATTCCCCTCTGTAAGCGCAATAACATTCTTGCCGACAAAACCTACCGTCACACCCATTCTGCGTCCGCCCACATTGATATTTATGCTTGTCTTCTTCTTGTCATCCGCGCTTACAAAATAAACTGCTTCCTTGCCTCTAACCGTGCTTGCCATCCTCACCGGAAGCAATTTTATTTTTTCCGCATACGGTAACTCAAGAGCTTGATTAAAATCTGTGGTCTGCCCCAACAATACTGAGCTGATCGTGTATTTCTGGTTTTTGGGAACCTTAATGAGTTTCTTGAACCCAACCAACTCATATTCCCATTTCTTTCCCCAGCGGTCTGTGCTCGGAGCCTTCAGTTTGTATTTTGAGTTCAAGGCATAATCCAGTGCATCCTGCAGATCTTCCGGATATTTCATATGTTTTCTGTAGTATAGCTGAAGTGCCGCCTGCGTTAACTTGATATCAACCCTGGATAACCATGCCTTTGCCACATCAGAACCAGCCTTTTGCATGGGAGTATAGCGTTTTTTCTCCAAGGCCATCAGCAGATTCACGCCATCCTGCAGCTTGCCAGTCTTGAAATAGCACCAGGCGAGAACACTTTTTACAACGGGAGCCAACTGATCGGTCTGACGACCATTCATAAATTTCTCGCAGTCGGCAATGACTTCAGAAAGATCTTCCGGGTTAGCCTCTATCTTTTTACAGATATCCCAGACCATCTTCTCCTCAGCGGAGAACGCCGTCTGCTGGAAACAGAGTAAACCCAACAAACCCACTGCTAAAATCTTGCACATTGTCCTGTTAGTCTTCAGCCAATATCGGTGCATTTGTTGATCCCCTTATCACTCCAGCTCTCATTGCTGCATCTTTAAATGCCTGTTTCTTGCCACTCTTACGCTCTTCCAGCAATTTCGTCAGATAATCAGCCCATTCAGCCTTAGTGTACTGCGCCTGAATCTCCTCCTTAAGTTCTGCGGCTTTCTTTGGATCTTCTATCGCCGTCCAGGGCAGAATATCTCTATCGCCATAAGAAACAACCACCGGCTTGCCCTCTGCACCTGTAAACGAATAATATCGCGCGGTTGGATCAACCTCGCCCAACAACTCCGTGCCAGTCCCGCGCTTAGGCGTTGAACGGTCCTTATGCCTGAGCACCACAGGGTTCAAGGTTATAGTCTCACTTTGACGGTCCACTTCGCTTATCACACCTGTCAGCGCCAGTGCCGTACCATTTTTAGAGATAGGATCCTGCATCAACATCGTTAGGGAATACGGTTTTACCACGGTAAACTTAACAATAAAATATGAGCTCGGCTCTATCGTGATGATGGTCACATAGGGCCTGCCATCCTTGCGCCCACTCTTCATGTTCATTATCTCAAGATAACGGAAAAAGTATCTTTTACCTTTTGTGCCGTCAACCAGCCGGGCAAATTCCTTCTTGTTGTCCTTTGCCTCTTCAAAATAGAGTGCTATATCATTGCCATTTTCCGTCTTGGCCAGCGCGGAAACCGCAGAAAATAGAACAACCACCAACAGCAGCAGGTAGTGCAACTTCTTCATAATTTCTCCTTACAATAAACCCAAAAACACTAGCACCAAAACACGCAAAAAGTCAATAACTCCACGCCCCCGTGGTCCCTGCCGGTCCACTCTCCCGTGTTACGTTTAACATGTCACGAGCAATAAAACCGAAGGTTTTATTGCGTTATAGCGTACATCAGAATATTCTGACCCAGCTTAATCGAACTCGCGTCGTTATATCCCAGCGAATATGGACTTTGCGACATTTCCCATCCACCCTGCAACCCCATCTTGCTGTAAATAACCGCGTAATGACCGTCCATCTCTACACCCTCAAGATACGGGGGCATAACAGCCTGCCCACCTTGCGCCGCAAGCTGAGGCGTAACACCTACACTGGTTATCTTATGAGGTATCTGGAAAACGATGCTCCCCTGAGGTATAGGCTTCAGTGGAGAACTCGCGACCTTGGCTATCATCTGCCGGAAGGATAAATCAAAACCCTTTCTTCCGCAGCATGCTTCGGCAAACAGAAAGCCGCCGTTCTTAAGGTAAGTCTGAAGATTCTGCAACTCTTGCTTCTTCAGGCGAAAGTTCTCATGCCCGCAGAGAAAAAGCAACGGCGCGTTGAAAATCTCTTTATTATCAAGCCCCATTTCCCTTAGACCAAACTTAACCGGAACTTCCGTCTTCTTGTTAAATGTCTGCAAAAGCACTGATATGCCAGCATGCCGAGTCTTCCATACTCCTTCATACACAATTTGAACCATCGACATCTTACCCGTGCTAGACCTGTCTTTATCAATAAACTTCATCTTTGACGCCATATTCTTGGCCCATGCCCTGTTGGCAGTAGCATAAGAAAAAATGTTAACGCCCAGCTTCTGTGCTGATTCAGGCATGTATGCGGCATACTTAGGGCTCACATCCCCTCCATCCCAACCAACAGCCATGCCAAATCTGGAAACAATAGCCATAGTCCGGCAGTTTATCGTCACACCATCAAACCACGGCTCATTACCCTTGAATCCGGTCTTGTAAACACCGGCACTGTACTGGACTCTATCGAGAGAATAGTAAGAATGAAAAATCGGATGGTCAGGACTTAATCTCTCAACCGGCTGTTCAGGGAAAATAGCCTCCAGTTCCTTCACCGTCGACCTGTAAAACGGAGCAGACCCCAACCCGGTATTAAAAAGCAGCATCCCTCCATCAAGCATGAACTTTCTGAGCTTCTTGCGCTGAGCATCCGGTAATTCGTAATTATAATGCCCCGTATAGTACAAAATCGGGTTCTGACTGGGATCAGGATGCAACTCAGCAAGAGTCTTAACCTCCATGACATAATTAGCATCAATAAGATCTTTAACACACTTCAGCAGATTGTTAACGTCATTAGGCGTCGAGTTCCAACGGTCGTTCTCCGCAGCCCCTTCCGCTCTATGTTTCTGGGCACAAACATGGGGCGCAACAACTAAACACATGAACAAAAATAACGTGTATTGAACCAATCTCATTCTTAATCTCTCCGCTTATTCATTCCATCCGCAAATAAAAACGTTTTAGGACATATTTCCTTTAAAAACATCACTCTACCATATTAATGTACACGAACAGCAGGAAAAGTTACAAAAAAGCTGTTTTTGTTGAAAAAACGACAAAATAACACCCTTCAACAAGCCCGTGGTCCGCTCGGAATGACCGTCTGATTGTCATCCTGTTTGCCACGGCATGGTCGAAGAATCTCACGCATCACGTTTCACGTTCTATTTCGTAATCACATGCATCAATATGTTCTGACCAAGCCGTATTGCACCCGCATCGTTATAGCCGTCAGCGTAGGGGTTCTGCGACATCTCCCAGCCGCCTGCCATGCCGTACTTGCTGTAAATAACGGCATAATGACCATCCTGCTTTATTCCCTCAAGCACCGGTTCTTGAAGTACACCACCGAGCTTTGCTGACAAAGAAGGTGTCACCGCTATCTTACCTATCTTGTTTGGATAAGCATAAATCGAACTGTTTGATGGTATCAACTCAAGCGCCTTTCCTTCAAAGACACGTTCTATCTCCGCTCGAAACGCCTTATCAAAACCTTTCCTGCCGCAACAGGATTCAGCGAACAGGAAACCTCCGTTCTTGAGGTAAGCGCGCAACTTGGCAACCTCCTTATTACTTAAATAAAAATCGCCATGCCCGGTCATATACAACAGCGGTGCATTAAATATCTTTGGATCCGTCAGCTTCAACTGCTGTACACCAAATTTTACAGGCACCTCGGTCTTGCGGTTAAAGGTCTGCAGCAGAAGCGAGAGCCCTTTGCTCCGTGTTTTCCATTTCCCATCATATTTAACCTGGGCGATCTTCATCTTACCCTGGCCCAGTTCAGCATCGCCCTCAAACTGCATGCCGGCCAGCTGCCTGGCCCAGGCGCGCTGAGCAATTGAATAGGAAATCATGTTTATCCCTATCTTCCGCGCGTCATTAATCAAATAGGCTGCATTCTTAGACCGCTCTGTACCTTCCCATCCGATTGAAAGCCCCCAGCGGGATACCAGAGCCAACGTACGACAGTTCAAGGTCACACCGTCCAACCGTGGCAAATGCCCACTTTCCTTTGCCGCTTGCGACAACTTTCCATATTCTACTCTTTGCAGATCAAAATATGATCTGAAAACAGGATGATCCGAACTCAGCGGATGCGGCGCGTTTTCAGAAAACATAATCTTAAGTTCACGAACAGCCGACTTGTATGCCGGAAGTGAACCGAGCCCCGCATTAAAGATGACCGTCCCACCATCCAGCATGTATGCCCTGAGCCACTTCCGTTCAGCATCATCAAACGTAAACTTGTAATGCGTGGAAAAATAAATAATCGGGCGCTGATCCTTACTCAACTGCATCCAGTCCAATGTCTTGCTCTCACACGTTTAGACGAAGCCAGCCACCGTTGCCAGTTCCTTGAGTATATTATCGATATCGTTCGGCGTAGCGTTCCATCGCTTCTCCGAACCACGTTCAAGCTTGCTGATAAATATCTGTGGTACAGGCGCACCTCTCGCTCCTGGTATCACGACTTCCGATTCCTCGGGCACATACTTCTTTAACCCCGCCGGAGGAGGAATAAATCCCTCATTCGCATCAACATCCTCAAGTAAAATAGTCGTCGGCTGATGATGTGGCTGAAGAGGTTCAGAGGTTTTGGGTTTTCTGACCTCTGTCTTCTGATCGCTGACATCTGCTTGTCCCGGCGTATTTGCCGTAGGCGTAGAAGCCGGATCCGTAGTCCGTAGTCCGTAGTCTGTCGTCCTCTTCCTATCCAACTTCAACCACACGCCGACTGCAAGCACGGCACAGATGGTCAGCACTATCAGTACGGCAAGCGGGCTGTCTTGCCTGCATGAAGACTTTGAGCTGTTCCATACTTTGCGCTTTGCTTTCTTTATACGCCTGTTCCCTGGCTTTGCTTTCTTAATGACCAACTTCTTCTGCCTGGGCAACGGGCCATCATCATCCTTGCGCAGTTCGCTGGCGACACGGGTATCAGCCGCAGGCAAAGCGTCCATAATCGTCTTCACGGCATGAGGTTTGATAGTTGGGGCGTGAAGCAAACGCTCAATGATTGTGATAACCGCCAACCGCTCCCGGATTTCCGGCGAAGTCTTGATGGCGTCCAGCAACTCCTGACTTTCTTCAGGCCCTAACTGACCGTCAGCATAATCATCAAGGATGTCGTTAATATCTCTTTTGTTATTATCCGACATTGCCATGTCCTTTTCTACGCATACACTTACCTATCGCATCCCTTGCCCGATGCAATGTTACCTTCACTGTACTCACGCTCAAGTCCAACAACTCTGCAAGCTCTTTGATGGCGCTATCTTTAAAATAAAATCCGTCGACCAGACCGCGTGTCTTATCACCAAGTCCATCAACACATCCCCTTAAAGAATCCAGCACATCTTCCGGCAATGTATCAACAATGTTATTTATTTCATCTTCGACACTGTCCTCTATCTCCACGCGATACCGCTCGTGCGCGTCGCGACTACGATACCAGCGTCGACGTTCATTCTGAGCCATATTTCTGGCGATAGTCCTTATCCATGCGAGAAAGTTTGTTCTGGGCTGGTATTTATGTAGATTCTGATAGGCGGTTACGAAAGTATCTTGTGTGATATCGGCAACCCTGTTGCGATCCGGAATCATAGCCGCAATAACAGACAACACCTTAGATTCATACTCTTCGACGATTTGCGCGTAGAGATCATCCTCTCCGGCAAGGATCCTTTTTATGATAAGATCGAGATCATCCATAAGATCAAGATTACAGAAAAAAATGCCTACTGGCAAGAAAGGAGACTCGACCGCGCGACACTGACCACCGTCCACTAGCTGATGATTCGTTCGGCTTTGAGTTCAACTATAATTCTATCAACGGCATCGTCTACCGACAATTCATGCGTTGGTATCTTGAGCACAGGTTCTTCCGGCTCTTCGTACGGCGCGGTCACGCCTGTGAATGAAGCTATCTCTCCGGCACGCGCCTTTACATACAGCCCCTTCGAATCACGCTCTTCACACACATCAAGCGGCGTATTGATATATGTTTCAATAAACCTGTCTGAGCCTATTATCTCGCGAGCATTCTGCCGGTCGGACCTGTAAGGCGAAATAAATGAAGCAATAGCTATAATGCCCGCATCGTTCATCAAATTCGCCACCTCGGCGACACGCCGAATATTTTCCGTACGGTCATCCGCCGAAAAACCTAAATCACGATTTAACCCTGAGCGTACATTGTCACCATCCAGCAGAAGACATGCATGACCCTCCTGCACAAGACGATGCTCAAGTGCCAGGCCGACGGTGGACTTTCCTGAACCACTCAACCCTGTCAACCAAATCGTGGCCGCCTTATGCCCCAAAACTTTCTCGCGAAGTTTCGAATCAACCAGACTGTTTACATGCGTTATGTTCCTGCTGGTCGGAGCATCTTTTTCCTGACCACGGATACTTTCCTTTCCCTCGGTACGGTGAATTATCATGCCGGCGGCAACAGTAGCATTGCTCATCGGGTCTATAATGATGAGTCCGCCAGTCGTCCTGTTGCGGGTATACTCATCACAGATCAACGGGCGAAACAGCTCGATATTGGCACGGCCGATCTGATTGAGCTCAAGTGTGTCTGCCTTAACCCTGTGAAGATCAGCAGGATCAACACTGTACTTAAGATCGGTAATGCTTCCCCTGACTGTATTTGTCGTGTTCTTGATAAGATACGGTGAATTGATCTTGAGCGGAACATCGCTCATCCAGACCAGCATGACCTCAACCGAACGTTCCAGCTTCGGAAGGTTAAGAGGATGAACCAGCATATCGCCCCTGCTGAGATCTATCTCGTCTTCCAGGCAAACAGTGATCGACTGCGGCGGATACGCCTGTTCGAGCGGTCCATCAAAAGTGACTATCTCTTTGACCTTTGATTTCTTCCCCGAAGGCAAGGCCATTACTTCGTCCCCTACGCGAACTACTCCAGATGCAACAGAACCACAAAAACCCCTGAAGTCCAGGTTCGGCCTACTCACATACTGCACAGGGAACCTGAAGTCTATCAGGTTCCTATCACTGCTGACATGCACAGTTTCAAGATGTCTCAGCAAAGTAGTCCCATCATACCATGGCATCTTATCACTTCGATTGACCACGTTATCCCCGCACAAAGCACTAATCGGTATATAGATCAGATCCTTGACGTCCAGCTTGGCTGAGAAACTTTCGAAATCCTTGCGAATGTCATCAAAGACCTCCTCGGAATAATCGACCAGATCCATCTTATTGATCGCAACAACAAAATGCGGGATACCGAGCAACGAGGATATAAACGAATGTCTCTTTGATTGAGTCAAAACACCATGGCGCGCATCTATCAGAATCACCGCCAGGTTGGCTGTCGATGCGCCGGTAGCCATGTTTCTGGTATACTGTTCATGACCCGGTGTATCAGCGATAACAAAACGTCTCTTGGGCGTTGAAAAATACCTGTACGCCACATCAATTGTTATCCCCTGCTCTCTTTCCGCCTTAAGCCCGTCTGTCAACAAAGCAAAGTCGAGCTTACGGTTTAACTTCTGAGAGTCCCGCTCCAACGCTTCTAAATGATCTTCGTATATGCATTTGCAATCATTCAAGAGCCGCCCAATAAGCGTGGACTTGCCATCATCAACACTACCAGCAGTCGTAAACCGCAATAGGTCAGCATCCCGGTTCTGCTGAAGCATCTCATCAATATTGATATTCTCTTCTGTCATGTCTCTGTTACCATAACGATTTCTACGATTTCTACGATTTCAACGTCTTAAACGTTTTTGACGTTTACTAGAAATACCCTTCTTTCTTCTTCTCTTCCATAGAGCCTTCCTGATCATGGTCTATAATCCGCGTGATTCTCTCAGATTTCCTGGCTACCATCATTTCCTGGATGATTTCCGGCAATGTCACGGCTTCTGACCTTATGGCGCCCGTGCATGGAAAACAACCGAGCGTCCGAAATCGACACATGACCCTTTCGGTCTTCTCTCCATCCTGCAGGCGGGTCTTCTCTTCCACAGGGATAAGCTGTTCTCCGCGTACTATCACCTCCCGCTCAGATGCAAAATACATCGGTACTATCGGAATGTTCTCCAAATGTATGTAATGCCAGACATCCAGCTCCGTCCAATTCGATAAAGGAAAAACCCGAATCGTCTCACCCTTGTTTATCTTGCTGTTATAAAGGTTCCATAGCTCAGGACGCTGACTCTTTGGATCCCACTGGCCGCGATCGTCCCTGAATGAATATATACGCTCTTTGGCCCGCGATTTTTCTTCATCTCGCCTTGCTCCGCCAAACGCAGCGTCATAACCTCCATTTGCCAGCGAATCAAGCAGGCCCTTGGTCTTCAGCTGCGAACAACATTTTACCGTTCCCCAATCCCAGGGGTTGGCATTCTGAGCCATGGCTTCCTCATTTTTGTGAACGATAAGCTCTGCACCTATTTCCTTACAGAAATTGTCCCTGAACTCATACATCTCCGGAAACTTAAAACCTGTATCCACATGAAGAAGCGGAAACGGGATCTTGCCGGGATAAAATGCTTTCTGCGCCAAACGAACCATGACAGCAGAATCCTTGCCTACAGAATAAAGCATCACCGGCTTCTCAAACTCGGCAAACACCTCGCGCATTATGTGGATGCTTTCGGCCTCAAGAATCTCTAAATTTGTTGACTGATATTCTTCCATAAGTGCCTGATTTATCATTCTCAGCTCATCATTGCAACCTTTAAAATACACCCCTTAATATGACAGATTTACTACTGTTTATACCGACTTTCCGCCTCCTCGCATACTCTTTAACTTCATTATTCGATATTCGACATTCGATATTCGATATTCTATCCTCCCCCTATGAACATTTACTTAATAATAATTCTCACCGCTATTATCGGGCGCTACCTGCTGGATCTTGCCTCAGATTATCTCAACGTAAAGAATATACAGGATAAACTGCCTGACGAATTTAAAGACTGGTACGATGCTGAAAAATACACCAGCTCCCAACGCTACCTGCGCGACTGCACCCGCTTCGGAATTGTTAACGACAGCTTTCACGTTGTCGTAACACTTGCCCTTATACTCGCTGGTGGTTTCAATCTTGTCGATCAGGCTGCCCGCTCTCTCGAACTCAACTCCATCTCAACAGGCCTCCTCTTCGCAGGCATACTCATGCTAGCGAACATAATTATCGGCATCCCCTTCTCCGTCTACAGCACTTTTGTCATAGAAGAAAAATACGGTTTCAACAAAACAACAAAACGCACATTCGTTATCGATATTATCAAAAGCCTTGTGCTCATGATGATTATCGGCGGAGCTGTTTTTGCATTGATCATTCTGATATTCGAAAAATCAGGACCTCTCGCGTGGTTCTACTGCTGGCTCGCAGTAACAAGTATCCAGATCTTCCTGATGTTTATCGCGCCGTACGTCATCATGCCGCTCTTTAATAAATATGAGCCGCTGGAAGATGGTGAACTTAAGTCATCAATCGAGAACTACGCTCACGACCAGAACTTTAAAATGAAGGGCGTCTTCAAGATGGACGGATCAAAACGCTCATCTAAATCCAACGCATTCTTTACCGGCTTCGGAAAATCACGCCGCATAGTACTCTTCGATACCCTCATAGCAAAACACTCAGTCGATGAACTCGTCTCTGTCCTTGCTCATGAGATGGGCCACTATAAAAAGAAACATATTATACAGTCTATTATCCGCTCCATCGCCATGACGGGCTTCATGTTCTATCTCCTGTCGCTCATACTGAACAATCAGGGACTATTCGATGCGTTCAGAATGGAATCGCTTTCTGTTTATGCCAGCTTGTTCTTCTTCGGCTTTCTCTACGCGCCAATCTCAATGATTACATCAATCATCGAAAGCGTTATCTCGAGAAAACATGAATACGAAGCCGACCGCTATGCCGCAGAAACCCGCCAGGATCCGGATTCCATGATCACCGCCCTGAAGAAACTCAGCGTCGATAATCTCTCAAATCTCACGCCTCATCCTTTCACCGTCTTCATCAGCTACAGTCATCCGCCTGTTCTTGAACGCATAAAGGCGTTAAGAACAATAAGGAATGATGATTGCGCGTGATTATACGGCAATGCGCAAGATGCGGGTGCCAAGGTTAGTTACCACCTCGTATGGGACAGTGTCCATCAACTTAGCCAATGCCTTGACGCTGTTGACGGCATTATGATCATTATCGATTACCGTAACTTCTGTTCCCTGACGCACATCAATACCGTTCTTAATAGGTTCTGTGAGATCAAGTATCGTCTGATCCATACTGATCCGCCCTATTACAGGAACCTCATAACCTTCAATAGTCATTATGCCTGTATTTGACAGCCGCCTGTCATATCCATCGCCGTAGCCGATTGGCACCAAGCCGATAGTCATATCCTTTTCTACTGCGTATGTTCCGCCGTAGCCTACTGTCCGGCCCGCCGGCACCTCTTTTACGAGCGTGAGATAACTCAGCAGTTTCAAGGCAGGTTTGAGATCTGGCTCAGTCTCAAAGTCTTCATTTGAATAATACCCGTACAGTCCGAGTCCGGGTCGGACCATATTGAAATACGCATCAGGCAGATCAAGAACTGCCCCTGTATTGGCGGTATGAACTATCGGGATCTCGAATCCCAACTCATCAAGTCGGGTCCTGAAGGCATTAAATCTTTCGAGCTGTTCCAGCGCCGAATGCTTGTCCTTCAGGTGCGATGCAACGAAATGAGTAAACAATCCCTCGAGAATTATATTGTCACGATTACGGGTTTCATCGATCAAATCAATCAGTTCATCTTCGTAAAGACCCATTCGCGACATGCCCGTGTCCAGCATCAGATGAATCATCGCCGGACGGCTCAAGTCTTCCGCTGCTTCATCCAGGACCTCGATATCTTCTTTAGTTACACAGGTGATCCGAATCTCGTTCTTAACGATAAGACGCGCGATGTCTTTCTTTTCCTGATCACGGTATATACCAAGCTCCGGCATAAGCAAGAGGATTATCCCTTTCCAGTCAAGTTCACGAAGCTGCTGAGCCTCAGCAATAGTCGCAACACCCAACATATTTACACCCACCTCCTCAAGCACGGGAAGAACGAGATCTATGCCGTGCCCGTAAGCGTTGCACTTGACCATTGCTCCAAACTGGCAGGATGACGGCAACATGCTTTTGACGACATTACAATTGTGCCGGATGGCGTCAGTATCAATCTGCGCTATGATGGGATAAGGTCTATTCATGTCATGCTGCAATATACAGAGTTTTCTAAATCCGTTTCACGCTTCACGCCTTACAATCTACTTTTCACGGACTCGACAATCATCTCTCTGCTGACTGGTTTAGAAAGAAGACAATGCTTGTTGCTCTGTTCTACGACTTCCTGAACCGTATTCGGCGGCGCAAACCCAGTGCAAAATACAACAGCAGGTTCTTCCCAGTCTTTCTCCGCGCAGACTTTCATGATTTCCTGAAAAGCCACTTCGCCATTCATAACCGGCATCGAAAGATCCATCATGATGACCTTGGGATGATACGAAGAAAATGCTTCTACACCTTTGGCGCCGTCGGCTGCAAGATCGATCTGACAGCCAGGAAGATCAAGCTCAAAAATCTTTTGGAACAGAGATCTTATGCCGCTTTCGTCATCGACTATCAATATTCTGGATTGTTCACATGATTCCATAATATGTTATACGCCTTGCTTTCGAGTTAAATTAGCTCAATATTAATTTATTGCAACATATTAAATTGATAAATATTCTCCAAGTATGACAGACGCCATCAATACAAAGAAAATAGCCGTTGGCATGAGCGGTGGCACAGACAGTTCTGCGGCATCAGCGCTTCTGGTCGATCAGGGCGCAGAGGTCATCGGTTTGACCGCCCATATGTGGAAAGAAGGCTCCCGTTGTTGTTCTCTGGAGGATGTCGAACGCGCCCGAAAAGTGGCCTGGCACCTTGATATAAAGCATTTTGTGCTTAATGCGCAGGAAGCATTCACCAATGATGTCGTTAACCCGTTCGTTGAGGAATACCTCCGTGGGCGAACCCCATCCCCATGCGTAATATGCAATAAAATGGTGAAGTTCGGATTCCTCTTGAACCGCGCAGTGCAATTCGAGTGCGACCTTATTGCCACCGGCCATTATGCCCAGATCGAAGAAAAGGACGAAATCTTTCGCCTCATGAAGGCAAAGGACCTGAAAAAGGACCAATCTTACTTCCTTCATAGACTCAACCAGCGCCAGCTTTCCCATATAATTTTCCCGCTCGGAGGTATGATCAAGGCCGACGAAGTCCTGCCGTACATCAAAGAGCGAGGAATACCTGCCCGAAAAAGCGGAGAAAGTCAGGATCTCTGCTTCGTTCTTGACGGTGACGCCGGGAGCTTCGTCGAAAATTACGCATCGTCAACAGCCGGTCATGGCAGAATTGTGGACGCCTGTGGAAAAACGCTGGGAGCCCACAAAGGTATCTATAGATATACCGTCGGTCAAAGAAAAGGACTTGGTGTCGCATCAACAGCTCCATTGTACGTCACCAAGATAGACACCGAGAGGAACGAGGTCGTACTCGGTCTGCGAGCAGAGGCCATGGCTTCCGAATGCCTGCTCGAGGACGTCAGCTGGATCGCTGAACACCCACCCGACACATCAAAAAACTACTCAGTCCGCGTCCGCTATCAGCATAAAGAAGCGCCAGCCAGCTTAGAACTTAAAGACGTTAACACTGTTTTGGTAAAGTTTAAAGAACCACAATTCGCAGTCTCACCTGGCCAGGCCGGCGTCATATACGACGGAGATGAAGTGATCGGCGGAGGATGGATTAGGGGGAATGGTTGATGGTTAATGAATGATGAATTTAGATGCCACGGCGAGGTAATTGCCACAGGCCGTTCAGGCAAGACTGAACTGCCTGCCTTTGTTTTCCTTTGTTACCTTCTGTGAATCTTCTCTCCACTGTCAAACCAATTTAGAAATGTCCCCATTCTTAACCATTTAGAAATGTCCTCTTTTGGACCTTCCGCTAAACTGTAGTCTTTGTATTTCCATGCTATGTGACCGGCTGCAGGCATCGGCCTGAA
>JAUUYL010000061.1 GCA_030590485.1 Lentisphaerota bacterium
CGTCGCGTTCTTCTTGTGTCTGCTTATTCATAAGTACCTCCTGTATATGTATATATACAGTATCATATCAAAAAAACACTTTGCAACACCTTTTTTATGAATTTGTAACTTTCCTGTCCTGCACCCTTCTCCAGAGGAGCCATTATTCATTATTCGACATTCATTATTCAATCCCCTATACTTCCCTATGCGTGTAGCCATGTATTACAATAACAGCGATGTACGGCTTGAGGAAATCCCCACGCCCGAAATCAATGACGACGAACTGCTGGTGAAGATCATCGCCAGCGGTATCTGCGGCTCCGATGTGCTCGAGTGGTACCGCATCAAGAAAGCACCCATAGTACTCGGCCATGAAATAGCCGGTATCGTCGAGAAAGCCGGTGCCAACGTAAAAGACTTCAAACCAGGCGACCGCGTAGTCGTATCTCACCATATCCCATGCAACACATGCCGCTACTGCCTCGCCGGCAACCATACAGTCTGCGAAACACTCCAGACCACCAACTTCGATCCCGGCGGCTTCTGCGAATACGTACGCGTACCAAAACTCAATGTCGAACTAGGCACTTTCCATCTGTCTGATGATATCTCCTTCGAGGACGGTTCATTCTGCGAAGCACTCGCCTGCGTCGTTCGAGGTCAGCGCAAAGCCAACTTCAAACCCGGCCAGACTGTCCTTGTTATGGGCAGCGGAATCTCCGGTCTACTCCATATCATGCTCGCCAAAGCAGGCGGCGCCAAAAAGGTCATCGCCACCGATATAGATGAATTCAAAATGCAGCAGGCAAGAGAATGCGGTGCTTACGAAGTGTTCTCCGCAACAGAAGACATACCCGCGCGCGTAATGGAATGCAACGACGGCCGCGGCGTGGATCTCATTATAGTCTGCACCGGCGCCCTCTCCGCATTCGAACAGGCTATGGACTGTATCGACCGCGCAGGCACCGTCATGTGCTTCGCCACAACCACCCCCGAAGCCCGACTCGCCGTCCCGATTAATAGATTCTGGCGCAATCAGGTGACCATTACCTCATCCTATGCCAACGACCCCTACGACCTCCGCGAAGCCATGGAACTTATCGGCTCAGGCAAAATCGACGTAAACAAAATGATCACCCACCGTTTCCCCCTCGCCGAGACTCAAAAAGGCTTCAAACTCATGGCTAAATCCGATAACTCCCTCAAGATCATCATTGAACCGCAGGAGTAGTGAGCAGTGAATATTTACCAAGCCGAAGGCATGGTCCTGGCATCTCTTGTCCCAGCCATTGACGAAGCCATCGATTTACGCTATTATTACAGCAGAATTAACTAATACGCTGTAACAGTGCTACAAAAAGGAACACAGATCATGAGCAAGAACACACGTTTCACCGGTTTATTTCTTCTAACCGCCATCATACTGATGCTTGCTGGCAACACATTCGCCGGTAGCGCAAACCTCATCGTCAACGGCAACTTCGAAGACCCAGAGAACCCCACAAAAGGCTGGAATCTCGACTGGCACCATGACGACGGAATAGAGCCGCCCAACCTGCCAAACGTGGCTATCTTGAAAAAAGACGGCTTAAAAAGAAACGTTCTGCAGGTAAAGCAGTGGAAAGGCGAACCCAAGGTTCTCTCACCTGTAGCTAAATTTGAATTCGGCAAAAGATATCTCATTGAATGTGATGTCCGCACCGATTCAAAAACAACCGTCAGGTTGTATCCCGCCGGCCTTAAATGGAAACCCGGCATCAGACCCTACGACAACCCACACATCGGCGACATGCGCCTCATCTACAAGGGCACAGTCGTGACCGTGGGCACAGGATGGAAACGCATCAAAGCCATATTCCCTCACCACCCCTACGACAAACTCTCACCGCTGGCTAAGAAACACCTTCGGCCGGTAAGATTCGTCGGCCTCTATAGCGTCACCATCGTCGGCGGCGCGATATACTTCGACAACTGCGTCATCAAAGAGACAAAGTAGGGGGAAAGCACGCTGGAGCGTGCTTTAATATCGAATATCGAACTCGGAATGTCGAACTCCGAAGGAAGTCCCAATCCTCAAGTCTCCTATCTGTGTAGATCTCGGGGACGTTCTCCTGCCGCCATGACCTGAGTTTGAAGTTCCATTTTGGAACCTCAAGGCTGCAAACTCCTGCCGCGTGAGACGAAAGGCAAAGTCCCCGCGAGCAGTAACACATAGCCCGCAATCCTTCCCCTTCTTTACCTTCGTTACCTTCTGTGAGGTAATGTAGAGCCTATAAGCTCTATCGTTGCGGACAGAGATGTTTTGGGATATGGTTGCGTCATGAAACACTTTTGGGAAGAAAAAGCGTTGTCGGAAATGTCGGCTGACGAGTGGGATCGGCTTTGTGATGGCTGCGCCAGATGCTGCGTACTAAAAGAGCAGGATGAAGACACTGGCGAGGTGACTTATACTAACATTGCCTGCAGATATCTGGAGCTGAAGAGCTGTTGCTGCACCTGCTATGAGAGCAGGAATAAGCTGGTGCCTGAATGCATCAACCTTTCCCCCGAAGAAACGAAACACTTTGCATGGCTCCCATCGACATGCGCTTATCGATTATTGCACGAAGGACAAAGTTTGCCCGAGTGGCATCCGCTAATCTCAGGTAGCAAAAACTCGACTAGGGATGCGGGCATGTCGATAAGGAACCGGGTGATATCTGAGACGGATGCATTTGGGACGTGATGAATAAAGATTGTATATTTTCTGTTTGGCTGAAGGCTGAGGGTGCTTTTGCGGAAGCACTTGATGCTGCGCTTGAAGAGCGGGACTGGGCTATTACCTCGTGGAGTGATGCTGACGCGGGGACGGTCACGTTTCAGGAATATTTTAAAGCTGAAGATAACGCTGCATTGCGTCTGGCGCAGGTTGATGAATTGGCGTCTGAATTATCTGATGGGTCTGAATATGATCTTGAACTGAAACGAATTGAGAACAGGGACTGGGAAGAGTACTGGAAGAGATTCTTTCACACGGAGAAGGTGTCAGAGCGAATAGTCATCAAACCGTCCTGGGAGAAATATGACGCGGGGCGAGACGATCTGGTTATAGAAATTGATCCAGGCATGAGTTTCGGTACGGGCCAACATCCAACAACCAGGATGTGCTTGTCGATGCTCGATGAGATGAGTACAGAATTCTCCGGATGTTCACTGGTGGATCTTGGTTGTGGATCGGGAATATTATCAATAGCTGCAGCAAAACTGGGCTATACAGATATCACTGGCGTGGATCACGACGCGTTGGCTGTCGAAATCGCGATTGAGAATTCCAGACTCAACAATACGGCAGAACTGACTGATCTATCGGTTGCGGACATGAGCGATTTATCAATAAGCAAAAAATATGACGTGGTAGTAATCAACATGCTTGCTTCACTATTGGCTAAATTTGCCGAGCCATCCGTAGCTTTACTTAAGCCCGACGCCGAATCACGTCTGATCCTTTCCGGCATGCTGAACACACAGTACGAGGAAACAGTAAAGCTCTATTGCGGGTTAGGCCTGAAAATTCTGGATACATACCAAAACGACCAATGGCAATCTGCTATTCTCGTGAAACATGAAACGTGAGACGTATCTCGTAATTCTAACCCGGAGCCCTTCGTTACCTGTCCGACGATCCCTGCTGGACTTCCCAATCTGTGAATTCCCCCACTTCGATATTCATTATTCGACATTCTCTTCTTTCTCCCCTATCCTCCCTCCCCATGAACGACACCAAGATATCCATATATACTGATGGAGCATGCTCCGGCAATCCCGGCCCCGGTGGCTGGGCAGCCGCCATCATGCATAACTCCACCACCAAAGAACTCTCCGGCGGTTTCGAGAGAACCACAAACAACCGCATGGAAATGTTCGCCGTGATCTCCGCAATTGAATACGTAAGCGACACAGATGACCCCGTTACCGTTTACAGCGACTCAAAATACGTAGTCGACATGATCACACAAGGCCACGCCCAACGCTGGCAGCAGAACGGCTGGATGCGCGACAAGAAACATCTCGCACTAAACTCCGACCTCTGGGAACGCCTCATCACACTCAGCAAAGAACGCGACGTCGAATTCGTCTGGGTCAAAGGCCACTCCGGCCACAAGATCAACGAACGCGTCGACCAACTTGCAGTCGAAGCATGCAGCGGCAAAGACCTCCCAATCGACGACGGCTTCGCCAACCCCCCACTATTCCCCAGCGATAGCCTGTTTGGGTAGAAAAACCCACCCCCTTAATCTTAAAACCCTACCCAAAACCTATAAGTTCCCAACATTCATCACTCATTAATCATCATTTATCACTTTTCTCCCCCATCGGACATCATATGTCCCATCCCCTGTGTAATAATGGGCGGCATGAATACATTAGCAATAGTTATAGAAGCAACAGGTTGGCTGGCGTTTGCCATGATGTTCGCAGTATACTGCATAATACATTACGCGTGGAAAAAGATTCGCGCAGAACGTCGCAAACGCCTCCCCATCCGCGACCTGATACATAGGATTTGAGAATGGAACAGTGGACTATGGACGGCGGACCGGTAGGGCCAGCACGCCGAGCCGGCCGTTCAGCACTACTTACTGCTCACGGCCGGGGACACTTCATGTCCCACCCTTGACTTGTGATATGCATTATTTAAGAATGAGACATGAAGTTTAAACCACAGTTCAGGCGGTTGTTGTTTATTGATCGAAAAATCCGCGAGGGCAGATACCCGAATTGTTCGTCAATGGCGGATGAGTGGGAGGTCAGCGCGAAAACGGTTCAGCGTGATATTGATTATCTGAAGTATGATCTGGATGCACCTATCGAATATAAACCCGTGAAGCATGGTTATTATTATACCGAAGCCAATTACAAAATGCCGGCGATCAATATCAGCGAAAGCGATCTGTTCTCCGTATGTATCGCACAGCGTGCACTGAAACAGTTTGAACATACGCCGCTTTACGGAAAGCTGGTGAAGATATTTGATCGCATAGAGCAATCTTTACCAAGCAAGGTGACTGCGGATCCGGCCTGGATCGAGAACAGGATCTTCTTTTCGCCCGAACCAGCGACGATAGTTGATACGAAAGTATGGGAGACTATTGCGCGGGCGCTGCGTGAGAATAGGCAGATGAAAATAAGTCATTCGGCACCAGGCAAGAGCGGCCAGGTACAGAGGATCGTAGACCCATATCATCTGGTCAACTTCAAGGGCGAGTGGTATTTGAGCAGTATGTGCGGACTGCGGGAGTCAATACGTACATTTGCCGTATCAAGAATCAAAAACGCTGAGTTGTTAAAGGAAACATTTGAGATGCCGGCTGATTTTACGCGCGAAAAAATGTTTGGTGATTCATTTGGTATCATATGGAGCGCAGAACAGTATGATGTAAAAGTAAGGTTCTCGCGTGAAGCGGCACCCTATATCAAGGAGCGCGAATGGCATCCCAACCAGAAGATAGTTAAGAAAAAAGGCGGAGGGCTGGAAATATCCTTCCGAACAAATCATCTTAACGAAGTAAAAGATTGGATCCTGTCATGGGGCCCCCACGCGAAAGTGTTAGCGCCCAAGCCACTGAGAGACAAAGTCAAAACCAGCCTCAAAGAAACCCTGTCGCAGTATTAGTTGTTAGTTGCTGAATGTAAGTTGCCAGGAACAATAGGCTCCGAAAAGAGATTCACAGGTCGGGAGACCGGGCGGGCAAACCATTCCTAAGCCTATCATCCTTGCCTATCCCCCCTTTTTCAGGCACAGTATTCAAATGCCTAAAGAAAACACAATAATAAGCGAAGCTAAAAAGAACCCTCTATCCCGAAAACTGAGCCGCGATGACATCAACGATCTGGAGCTCACAGCTTACCAGGGCCAGATAACACTAGTCCGCTCAAACGACGACATGCTTCGCGCAATCGCCGTCCTTCAAAAGGAAACCCTCCTCGGCTTCGATACCGAAACTCGTCCAGTCTTCAGAAAAGGCATATCCTATCCGACCTCCCTCCTCCAGCTCGCTGGCGAAAACCGCGTATACATCTTTCAACTCCAGTTTCTCTCAGAACTGGACAAGCTCTTCGCCATTCTCGCAAACACGGATATAATCAAGGCCGGCGTGGCAATTGACGGCGACATAAACGACCTGAAAGAATTATCAGATTTTAAACCCGCCAACCTCATCGACCTTGGTGACTGCGCCCGCAAAGCCAAAATGAAACACCACGGCCTGCGCGGACTAACCGCCCTACTCCTCGGCTTCCGCATCACAAAATCCGGCCAGAAATACAACTGGTCCGTCCCAAAACTTCGCAATTCAGCAATCAGATACGCCGCCACCGATGCCTGGGTCGGCCGCGAACTCTACCTCATCATGCAAGAACGAGGATGTTTGTAGTTGTCGGGAAATTGATAGACTCCGCAATAGTCTTCTTCGGCGGCATGGATCTCCAGCTACCGCGTCAACGATTCACCTAAAAGGCGAGATGATTGGACATCGGCAAAGCGAGCCGTCCACCCATAGCCCATTCATACGCGCACTCGTGCGCAAAAAAGTTCCTGAGAGACCCATAAGTACATCTTGCCCCGGCGTAGTTCTCGGACGAAGCCGGAAGCTTACAATCATCCCCTCTTCATCATTCATTATTCGACATTCTGCATTCTCTCCCCTATCCTTCACCACATGAATCTCTTGCTCATATCAATCCACATCGAAGACTCCGCCCGCGCCGTCCCGCTCGGCCCCGCGATGCTCGCCTCAAGCCTCAAGCAAACACTCCCCTCCAAACTCAACACAAGCATCCTCAACCTCTACGCCAACCAATCCCCCTCTGAATGCGTAGACGCAATCCTCAAACATTCACCCGACTGCATCGGCTTCTCCATATATGTCTGGAACCGAACCCTCACCTTGGAACTCGCCACCATCCTGAAACAAACCCATCCGGAGATAACCCTCTTCGCCGGCGGCCCGGAAGTCACAACCAACCTCGACTCATCCATCGACTTCATCCTCCCCGGCGAAAGCGAAGAAACCATAATCACAGCCATGAACCACCTTCTCGAAGGAGGCTCGCCCAACGACATCAGCAAACTCATAACACCCGCCCCCATAGAAAACATCTCCCTTCTTCCCTCCCCATTCCTCGATCAAACCCTCAATCCCGCAGACTATTCCGGCATGCTCTGGGAACTGTCGCGCGGCTGCCCCTTCAAATGCGACTTCTGTTTCGAAGCACGTGGAACAGAAGGCATACGCCGATTTCCGCTCGACCGAATACGCGCCGAACTCCAACTATTCGCAAAATCAAATGTCGAACAAGTCTTCGTGCTCGATCCTACATTCAACTACAACCAGGACAGCGCAAAGGAAATCCTTCAGCTCATCATAGACGAAGCACCCGACATCTGTTTCTTCTTCGAGATCAGAAGTGAGTTTGTCGATGCCGAGATGGCCAAGCTCTTTGCGTTAATAAACTGCTCGCTCCAGATAGGCATCCAGAGCGCATCCGACGAAGTCCTGAAAAACATCAACAGAAGTATCGACCTGGACGATTTCGAAAACAAACTGCATCCACTTCACGAGGCGGGCGTCGCATACGGATTTGATCTTATATATGGCCTACCCGGCGACACACTCGCGGGCTTCTGCGACAGCCTCGACTTTGCATTATGCCTTATACCTAACCATGTCGACATCTTCCCCCTGACCGTTCTTCCAGGGACCAGACTCCACGAGACAGCCCCATCCCTGAAGCTCGAACACCAACCTCACAACCCATACCTTGTCACATCTTCACCCACCTTCAATGAAAACGACATGGCGCTTGCCGCCGATCTGGCAAATGCGTTCGATATCTTTTACAACAAAGGCAAAGCCGTACCCTGGTTCTCCATTATCAGCGCGGTACTCGACATGACCCCTTCCGCATTCTTTATGGAATTCGCCGAACGGCTAAAAACACGAAAGACCGACGATATCATTTCACTCCAAAATGACTTCATCAAAGAACTTTTTGACAAACACGGCCGAACCAGCCTCACTTTACTCGCAACAGATATCATTACATGCTTCGGCTATTTGGAATCGACAGAAGAGAACAGCATAACGCTCTCATTCAATCACAACCCTGAAGACCTCTTGCACCACATGGAACATGGTGTCGCCGATCTTGAAGAACTTTCCATTCTTCTCCCCGAACAGCCATGCGAAGCCACAGTCAACCCAACAGACAACAGCATCTCGGTTGACGACAAAACCCCATCTGCCCATATCTAAACCGCCACTACGTGGTGGATGCTAGAGCCTACAAATCTCACCTCCTCTCCTCCTATACCTTGTATATATCATACGATATTTGAAGAAAAAAAGGGGAGTTTTTCAGAAAAACCCACCCCGTCTTTGCCTCGCTAGATGCATCGGCAAATCCACCCCTCCAAGGAGGGGATTCAAGAAATCAACTGCCAACGTTTGGAATATCCCCTCCTTGAAGGGGTGCCGGCAGGCGGGGTGGGTTCTCTCCCGTGCATTACGTGTGTCGTGCTTGCCACGCCAACGGCGTGGTTACGAGGGCTTCGCCCGCTAGCCGATGATTGCGAGGACTTGTCCCTCTTCGACCTGGTCGCCTTGTGCAACACAGATCTCGCTCACTGTACCATCAGCCGGAGACCCAATCTTCATCTCCATCTTCATAGCCTCTAGAACCAGAATGGTATCGCCCTTAGAAACACTCGTACCAGCATTCACTATGATCTTGAATACCGCACCCGGCATCTGCGACTTGAGCTCAACACCTTCTCCGCTGACAGCCGGCGTCTTCGCCTGAGCCTTAGCATCCCCATTACCAGGAATAATATCGACCAGGTAAGTCTTATCGCCAACAGTGACCTTGTTGTCCTCAAATATCATGGAGTATTTCTTATGGTTAACAGTCACCGTATAGTCACTGCTGTCAGAAACAGCCAATGTAGCGGAAGGCTTATCTTCCTGTGAAATCTTACGAATACCAAGTTCAGCTTCACCCTTAAGGAACATGATCCCCTTTTCCTTGCATGCCGCAACAATGAAGATGTTCTCTTCAGTATCTTCAATGCCCTCATCCTTGAGTTGCTTGCGAGCCTGCTCGACACCCTTGGTAGGATCTTCATCATTGATCTCAATCGGAGTACGTTCAGTAGGCTCAAGACCGAGCTGTTCCTGTGCGAGCTTAACAACCTTCGGATCAGGCGACACAGGAGTCTTGCCAAAATAGCCAAGAACCATCTTGCCGTAACCTTCTGCAATCTTTTCCCACGGACCGAACATAACATTGTTGAACGACTGCTGAAAATAGAACTGCGAAACCGGTGTTACCGATGTTCCGAATCCACCACAGCGTACAACTTCGCCCATCGCCTCGATAATCTCCGGATACTTGTGCATGATCTTGTTGTCGCGCAACATCTGTGTATTAGCTGTGAGCGCACCACCCGGCATCGGACTCCATGGTATGATCGGCTCAACCGCAGTCGCTTCAGGCGGCAGAAAATATGACTTCATGCAATCCTTGAAGACTGATTCCGCTTCGCGCACCTTCTCAACATCCACATCCAGTTCAAATTCAGACCCGCGCAAGGCATGCCACATGGTGAGAATATCAGACTGACATGTTCCACCGGAACATGGCGCCATTGAAAGATCAATCATGTCAGCGCCAGCCTCGATAGCGGCCTTATATCCCAAAACACCTACACCCGCCGTGTCATGAGTATGAAAATGTATGCTTGTCTCTTCAGGAAGCATTTTGCGAGCAAGCTCGATCGTTCTAAAAACCTTCGACGGCACTGATGTGCCGGATGCATCCTTAAAACATACAGAATCGAAAGGGATACCAGCATCAAGAATCTGACGCAAAGTTTCTTCGTAGAAATCAGGACCATGCGCGCCCTTACATCCCGGAGGAAGTTCCATCATTGTCACACAGACCTGATGTTTTAAGCCGGCATCGACTATGGATTTGCCACTAAAAATTAAGTTGTTCACATCATTAAGCGCATCAAAGTTACGTATCGTTGTAATACCATGACGCTTGAAGAGGCGGGCATGAAGCTCGATAACATCACTGGACTGCGAATCAAGACCTACAACATTAACACCACGAGCCAAAGTTTGCAGATTAGCGTCAGGTCCTGTTGTCTCACGAAACGCGTCCATCATGGCGAATGCGTCTTCGTTACAGTAAAAATACAGCGACTGGAAACGCGCACCGCCACCTGCTTCGAAATAGGTGATACCCGCGTCACATGCAGCTTCAACTGCAGGCAAAAAGTCTTTAGTCAAAACACGTGCGCCGTAGACCGACTGAAAGCCATCACGAAACGCCGTGCACATGAATTTAATTTTCTTAACGCTCATCTTTTATATCCTCGATTACATTACGTATTATCTTATTCTGAAATATCCCTAAGCCTACCTGTCACGGCATAGCCGGAGGCGACGCCGGATAATCCATCCTCAATCCTCATCCCCTCTGCGCGATGCCTTCCGGCCTCCGGCCAGTCTACAAGCCAACTGCTTCTGCCGCTACCTTCACCGCTTCCGCAGCTTCAGCGATTTCCTTCATATTGCTAAGCACCGGCCACAAGATACCAGCCGCGATTGCCGACCCTATAACGCCAGCCACATTCGGTGCCATCGCATGCATGAGTAGATAATTGCCCGGGTCTTCCTTTTGTCCGACCATTTGAACAACACGTGCTGAATCAGGTACTGCCGATACGCCTGCAGCTCCAATCAACGGATTGATCTTTGTCTTAAGGAACAGGTTCATGAACTTAGCAAATAACACTCCGCCAGCCGTGGCGATACAGAACGAAAAGGCACCGAGCCCAAATATCAAAAGTGATTTGGACGTCAAAAAGTGTGCTGCGCTCGTACTTGCGCCAACAGTTAATCCAAGAAGTATGGTGACGATATCTATCATGGCAGTTCTCGCCGTTACAGCTAAACGCTCAGTTACACAGCTTTCCTTGAGCAGATTACCGAAGAAAAGCATGCCCAGAAGTGCAAGTGCACCCGGAACAATAAGAGCTGTGATAAGAAATCCGGCGATAGGAAAGATGATCTTCTCACGCTTGGAAACCACACGCGGTGGCTCCATTCTGATCAGACGCTCCTTCTTGGTCGTAAACAAATACATGATCGGCGGCTGAATAACCGGTACAAGCGCCATGTAAGAATAAGCCGCTATAGCAATAGGGCCAAGAAGGTCAGGCGCCAGCTTTGATGACAAAAAGATAGATGTAGGTCCGTCCGCTCCGCCAATGATACCTATTGCGCCGGCTTCCCAAGGATCAAAACCCAACGCCATGGCGCCTATCAGCGTTACAAAGATACCTATCTGAGCGGCTGCACCCAGCAAAACAAGCTTAGGGTTAGAAAGCATAGTAGAGAAATCCGTCATGGCTCCAATACCTAAAAAGATAAGTGGAGGAAAAACACCATGGCTCACGCCGAAATAGATATATTTCAGAACGCTCCCATCATCATAGACACCTAGAGCCATTGAATCAATTGACGGAATATTGCCTACAATAACTCCAAATCCGATAGGAAGCAGAAGCAGAGGTTCATAGTCCTTAACAATAGCAAGAGCTATAAAGATCATTCCAATCACTATCATTAGCGCGTTAGGCCAAGTCATCAGCGAAAAGCCCGTCGTCTCAAGAAATTGTTGTAGTATATCACCCATGATTTATTTTCCCCCGCGCATTCTATAACGCAAAACAGCCCCTATTGCCGCAATAACATGGTCGTCTGATGCGCCAGACTTCCCGCCCTGGGATACCGCCTCCTCATCTGGAAGCAGATTCAACAGATTGAGAATATGCGGCAAGCTTGCGATAAAAACACTGATGAACAACAGTGCGCAAAAAACAATGATCATTCCCGTCAAAGATATGGCTACCGCATTACCGTCAGCAATCCTCTGCAAATAAACTGAAAAAACTTCCATTATTTCATTTCCTCACTAATCTTACGTCGAGATAAAGAATTTATCACCACGGAAAAGCAAAAAGCTACCGAAAATCCCCGCCATAGGCAATAGTAATCTACAAAAACACGCACAAAACTCGTACGCGGCCCCTCGTAACGCCTATCTTCCTAATCTTAATCTGATTTAGACCTGTCACGCCATAGGCATGATTATGAGCAAAATTAAGAAATATAAACACAGTCCATGAGCCCCTTCCACTTTTTGTGAATCTTCCCCTTCTTTTCATCATTCATTATTCGACATTCATCATTCAATCTCCTACACTCCCACCATGACAGCATCCAAGATTACTGAACGGGACTTCGGACCACAGCCCATTATTGATATTATGGCAGAACACGAACTCTCAGCACACGATCTAGTCGCTGCCTCCACAGAACACCTTACCCACAAAATGGTTGCCAGAGCATGTAAAGGCAGACGCTTAACCGTAAACTCCCGAAACAAAGTGCGCAACGCTTTGGGTAAAGCCACAGACAAAGAATACAAAAACAAAGACCTCTTCACCTACTAAAATCTCTCCATCTGCTTTATCCCGGAAATCTAGCCTGCCAGCCCTCCCGAATGGTCGGGAGCAGGCGGGCGACGGGGGGAGCGGCGGGCAAACCATTCCTAAGCCTATAAGCTATAACCAGAGGGGCATATGGCCAGGACTATCTCCATCCAGCTTTCCTGACGACACCAGACTATCCAACTGATCCACAAGCGTCGCCTTATCGCGCGGCATCCGAGCTTCCACCGGCACCACATTCGAACTATGATTCGCGCGCAATACCGTCTTCTGCAACTCCAGCCCGGCGATAATCTCCCGCAGCTCCTCAACAACACCCCGCTCACTCAGCTGCTCAATCTCACCCGAAGCTATCTGCCCAGCAAACCCCGAACCCGGCACAGGCACTACCCTCAGAAACGAAAGTAGACGCGGCTGCATCCTGTTCAAGACCAAAGCCGTATTCCGCGCATGCTCCGCACTGCACGCTGTCCCCGCGAGACCAAGTAGCACCATAATCGACATATGGAGTCCCGCCGCCTGCGCCCGCAAAGCCGCCTCCACCATCTGCTCCGCCGTCTCTCCCTTGCAGACCAACTCCAGCGTCTCCTCATCACCACTCTCAATTCCCATATAAAGAGTATGAAGCTTCAGGCTCTTGAACACCTTTAACTCTTCTTCTGATTTATCGAGAATACCGCTTCCCGCAGCATAGGTATTGATGCGCGCTACATCAGGAAACGCGTCATTGAGCAATTCAAGGATTTCACGAAGCTGATCAAACGGTCGGCGCATCACATCGCCATCAGCAAGAAAGATTCGCTGCGCCGAACGACCCCGCTCCGCATCAACAATCTGCCTGATCTCATCCATATCAAGGCACCGGTACGGAACCTCACTATACATAGAGCAAAATGTACAGCGATTATACGGACACCCCTCATCAACCTGGAGTATCAAGCTACCCGCCTCAGCCGGCGGTCTATACAATGGTGTATTCATGAAAAAAAGAATATAATAGGTAATAGTTACAAGGTAAATACCAAGATCTAACTTTTTTGCTTGCCCGAAGGCCCCTCTATCTGCATTATACGCGCTGAATCAACAGCCGTTGACCATTTAGTGTGGCGGGTTCGCATAGCGGCAATTGCGGCAGACTGTAAATCTGCTCCCTCGGGTTCCATGGTTCGAGTCCATGACCCGCCACCATTAACTAATACTGCACGGGCTCCCGTTCGTTCTCAACCTCAGCCACGGCGGCGGCTCTTGCTATCCCTACACTTCAGCGTACACTTACGCCCGCACTTCGTCGCACACTTACTTGGTTACGCTTAAACGACTCGCTTTATCGGTCTCAACTGCCCCAATAATCTCGCTACAAGATAATTCCGCCTGCTTCACCACGTCAGTATATTGACGCTAGCCTTGTCTTTCTTAGTATTTGCGCTAAAGAGCTCGCAATGGCCGAATCACTTTGACTCTATACAACGCGATTCCAGCTTCTCCCGCCCCAACCCCTTGAATGTTTCCTGTAAGACGTAAATACTGGCGGTCTATGTGCTGTATTGACCATGGGAGAGAAACGGTTCGGAAACCTCTGCCAGGATGCCACGAACGCAAGATCCTGTTTCCGTCAGGAATGATTAGCACGCCCATTGCATCATTATAAATACGAAACGATTCTTCAGCAACAGAAGGACGTTGATCGGTGTAATCAACCCATGCGCTGCCTGTCCAGCCCTTGAGTATAATTCTATTACCCATGCCATCGTCTGTATATTTATATTGAACAAAAGGATTCTGGTTTTGGTCGATAGCGACCGAAGAATCTGTTGCAATCCACTCATGTGTATCGATGATATCGCCTTGATTAACTCCTGCTTCGGCCCGCATAGGCAGGGTGATCGCATCGCCATTCGCCTTCGTCCAAGTTACAGCATTATCGCTTGATCGCGCGTAGATCACATCGGTGCTGACATTACCTAATGCAGAATTCCAGGCTTTATTGGGCAGTGTTGCGATAAAGTGAAGCATATTATTGCTGTCGGCTACCCCCCATCCACGAGTACGGGCATAAGAACTCGTACCATTTTTGACATCATTCTCCCACATTAAGCGCTTTTTACTATACCCTGACCCTGAAGCACCCATTGTCGTCCATGTTTTTGTGCCGACATTATATTTTCCTAATGTAACAGCATTTTTCAAACCACCACCAATTTGACCTCTGGACGTATAGTACAGGCACCCTTCATTATCGTTGAGAAAAGATGGGTACGTAGGACGATAAGCACCCATATCACTGCCGAGCCATGTCATATTACTGATGTCTTCTGGCGCGCTTGATCGCCAATACATAGTAACCCCTGATTGATAAGCCGCGGGAAGATGACCTGTGTGGGCGAATGGATAATTGTGCATATCGCCAATGACATGAATATAGCCTTGTTCATCAATGCCAATAGAAAATTTATTATGTTTGTCCAATAACGGGTTATAAGTGACTCCGTCTGCATCGCCAAGCTTTATAACCGTTGCCTGGCCGTTCTGGTCGATTTTAGCAACGTGTGCTTTCTGGTTTATGCCATTAGTTTTAACACAATAGACCACGTACGTGTAGTCACCAAAACTAGCTACCTGAACATTCCATTTATAGAGATTGTATCCACCACCTATAGGCGCGAACCAAATCACTTCCGTTTCGTATGTTTCTGCGTTAATATCGTATGGATCAGCGGCATCGCAAAGTGTTGAAAACAATAAAAGGCAGAAAACAACTGCAAAAAGGCTGCTCCTCATACTTTCGATTGCCATCCCGTAATATATTTGTTTCTTCATCATTCCTTTTTCTTCTTGCTACCTTATAGAATTGTCAGCAATAAGAATGCTTTTATCTCTTGTTTTAACAAACAATTGCATATTACTTGAGTAGCTACTCCACCTCGACCCTGTAGAATCTTGATTCGGCGCCGTCAACATTGACCGTGATTGTGTTCAGGGGGGCGGAAGCCGATACATTGCTCTGCAATACGCTCCAGCTGCCGTCCATTAAGTTCGAGC
>JAUUYL010000024.1 GCA_030590485.1 Lentisphaerota bacterium
ACTCTAATCGCTTACGCTCCTTCATGCTCATTCTTAGTTCTCCCATAACTCCTCCTTTTGGAGGCGTATTATAAGGGGACATTTCTAAATTGGATACAAGGGGACATTTTCATATTGGTATGACAGTAATGCCTCTTGCCTATTGCCTATAGCCTTTGATATCTTCAGATTGTGAAAGTTTGTTTTGGAATAGATATAAGTGGCGGGAATCCGGTTGTGGTTCGTGCGGAGCGTGTAAGGGGTAAGCCTGTCACCTCTGTTGTGTCGGCGGATATGGTTGACGGCGGAGCTTTTGTGTCAGGAAGTTTGTCTGTGCGCGAGAGTTTTGTGCGTTGGCTTGAGACGCCATTCGCGGCTGAGGGCAAGGCGCGCAAGGTTTTGCCCACATTGCTGGATATCCAACTCCCGTTTCCACTTGAGGAATGTTCTTATGAATTTATCGCAGTGCGGCGTGAAGAGGAGACTATAAAGGCGTTAGCGGTAGGTGCGCGTGCGGATGATGTTAAGAGCAGGATTATTGACTACGAGAAATTGGGTGTTGATGTTCAGGTGTTGGATCAGGAGGGCGTCGCTCTCTGGGCGCGCGGCCTTGAGGAGTTTCCGGTTTCGGGTCAGCAGCCGCAACAGTCGCGCATCATGGTGAACCTGAACAGGGATCGTTCCACTATTGTTCTGGGTTGTGGCGATGAATTCATCAGCGCGCATAGTGTTATTACGAATGATGGCGGACGTGTGAGTCGTTTGCTGGAGGCCGGGTTGAAGGGCATGCAGAATGGCCGGACATTGTGGCTTTTCTCGGGCGAGAATGCGGAGGATGAGGATCTTGTTGAGTCGTTTTTATCCTTGGCTGGAGACCATTGGCGGGGGCAGAAGGAAATTGTGCCGGCACCTGTCTCGTTTCTTGCCAGGGCAATTGCTGCGCGCGCTTGTATGGGAACGGGGTGCAATCTTCGTTGCGGCGATCTTATGCATCTGGATATTCGTCTGTTGCTGAAGAAAGAGCTGTTGGCGCCGGTTTTTGCTTTGGCGGCGGCAGGCTTGCTTCTGATAGCGTCTAATGTAGCTGCTGTTACTGTCCTTGGCATGAAGGAGGACAGGATAAACACGGAGTTCAAGGATCTTGCCAATAAGGTTGCGGGTTATCGTGTTGCCGCCAAGGGGCAGGATGCGTTGACGAAAGTGAAGAGAAAAGTGGATGAGCGTGGTGTTGCTGCGCGGCCATTTCTCGTGGCTTTTGACAAATCGCTTACCGGGCTCATGCGGGAAGTCATGGAAGTCGGTAAAAAGAGCGAATTAAAGTATGAAGTGATATCTATTTCTCATGTTTCGGAAGAGAACGGGGGTCTACTTATCAAGGGGACGGCACCGGGCTGGAATGGCTGTGATGAATTGGCTGGAATGCTTCGCAGGAAGGGCTATATGGTGAAGATAGGCAGGAGTGATGCATTAGCCGACGAGAGTATACCTTTTGTCTTACGTTCGGGGGTGACGAAATGAGTGAAAAGAGGCTTGTATTATTATTGTGGACTGCGGCGTTTCTGTTTGTGGTGGCGGGGTTGGGTCTCTCCCTCAGGACATATACCAAGTTTGAAGATAGCAGGGTGAGATTTCAGCGCAAGATTAAGGAGTATGAGCAACTGCAGGCTTTGGAAGCGCAAGTGGCTGGATATGACATGGCCGTTGCGACGTTCAACAATCTTGATAATACGGAGCTTGCGTCATTAAAGGATCTTTTAAAAACCAGATTTCCGGGATGTAATCCGGATGATGTGCGTGAATCCAGGCGTGATGCCATACAAGATTGGTTAGTGCATGATGTTGAAGCATCGCTGAATGATGTGCTATTATCCGAGGTAATGGCGATGGCTGTTGATGTTGAGAAGATGCGGCCGCCGTGGGTTCTGCAGAAATGTGTCCTGACGGCTTCGTCTTGTGTTGAAAACAAGGGAAACGCAGTGCTGTCATTTACCGGAGTTTCAAAATGATGGTATATGAGCCTGCCTGAAAGGTCAGGCTTAATTATTATTGAGATATTTCAATGGACTCTTAACTTTTAACAAATAACTATTAACGGCATCCAAAACTTTTTTGGATGCCATCTATTATGAGTATAATTACAGCGATATTGATTTTGATTGCTACCGCGATGCTTTTCGCGGTCAGTATAACTGTATACGTTTCGATACGAAAACAGGATAATTCCGAGCGGATCCGTTTGACGGCACAGAATAAGATGCTGCGACAGGAGAACTCCGAGCTATTAGAGAAGGAGAAGAAACTGCTTTCTCAGGTGGAATGGCACAAGGCGGTGTTCAGTAATACCGAGGATATGGTTTTTGTCCATAGTCTTGATTCGGACATGACACCGGGGTCTTTTATAGATGTAAACAATGTGGCATGCGAGCGGCTTCAATATAGTCATAGTGAACTGCTCAAGATGCGACCCATGAATATAGGCTATGATGAGTCCACGGCGTCGGTCCTGGGTTTCAGTACGTCTGACATGGTCATGATGACTGATTCTGCAGTGCAGGAACGTGAGACGAAAATATCACTTCGTCCGATTCAGAACATGATGAAGAGGATTCTTGACGATGAAGAGGTTGTGTATGAGCGCAAGTATGTCGCAAGGGACAAGACTGAGTTTCCGGTAGAAGTTCGGGCTCGTAGTATAAAGATGCAGGGGAAGAGTTATGTCCTTTGTACCGCTCATGACATTACCAACAGAAAAGAGACTCAGGACGCTCTGCATGAGAGTGAGGTTCGTTTTCGCAGCTTCTTTGAGCATTCTCCGATTGGTGTTGCGATATATGATGCGAATAAGAAACTCGGAAACGTTAATGTTTCGTTTACCAGGGTGCTGGGGATACCTGACAGGGAGCAGTTCAAGCGTTTTGATATCTTTAATTTCCCGTTTATCCCGGAGCATGTAAGGGAAAAGGTGAGGACCGGTGAGAGTGTGCGCCTGAACATAGATGTGGACTTCGATGAGGTACGCGAGAAGGCGATGTTCATATCAACACGCACGGGAATAGGGCACTTGGACCTGATGATCAGTAATATGGGTCGGGGCAGAAACAGGCAAGCCAGGGGATATCTTGTCCAGATTCAGGACAATACCCAGACGAACGAAGCTGAATCAGCACTGAGACAGAGTGAGAAGCAGTTGCGTCAGGCTGAGAAGATGGAGGCGATAGGTTCGATGGCTGGTGGTATTGCGCATGACTTTAATAATATTCTCACGCCCATACTTGGATATACTGAGCTTGCATTGCGGATGTGTGGTGAAGATGAGAATATGAGCAAGTTCATGCAGGAGATCATGAAGGCGAGTCATCGCGCGAAGGATCTGGTGAATCAGATACTCACCTTCAGCCGTCAGAAGGACAAGGATGGTCAGCCTATAAGACTGTTGCCGATAGTGAAGGAAGTGATGACCCTCATGCGTGCATCTTTGCCTGAGAGTATTGAGATTAAGCGGATTATAAAAGTTGAGCATGATATTGTGCTGGCTGACCCGACCCAGATGCATCAGGTACTCATGAATTTATGTACCAATGCCTGGCATGCAATGAAAGAGAAGGATGAAGGGGTGCTTGAGGTCAGGGTAAGTGATTTTGTTCATGAGAAGGGTGCGCGAGGTCGGATTACAGATCTGGAATCAGGACGTTATCTGCAGGTGTCGGTATGTGATACGGGCATGGGCATGACAGAGGCTATTCAGGAACGAATCTTTGATCCGTTCTTCACCACGAAAAAGACAGGTGAAGGAACAGGCATGGGCTTGTCTGTTGTGAGAAATATCATAACGGCCGTCAAGGGCAGGATTATTGTTGATTCCACGGTTGGGGAGGGCTCTGAGTTTCATGTTATCCTTCCGGTAATAGAAGATAATGCCATGGATAAGATGCAGATAAACATGCAGCCGCTCCGCACGGGTAATGAGACTGTGTTGCTTGTTGATGATGACCCCAGTATTCTTGAGATGGTGGCCCGCATGCTTGAGACTCTGGGCTATAAAGCAGTTACAGCTGCTACGGGAAACGATGCATTCGAAGTTTTTAAAGAGACGCCTGAAAAGTTTGATGTTGTTCTTACGGATCAGGTGATGCCCGGTATGCTGGGTAACGAGCTGGCATCCGAGATATTTGCGATAAGACCTGAACTGCCTATCATCTTGTGTACGGGGTTCAGTGAATCGGTTGCAAAGGATAACGTTCAGGCGGTAGGTATAACTGATTTCCTTAGAAAGCCTATCATCATGCGCGACCTTTCCGATGTCATCCGGAATGCGCTGGAAGCCAAGGCATAAAGCATAAATGCTTTATGCAGATGATTGGTTAATATGATGATTGGAATAAATATCTAATTAAACTGCAGGGCAGTTTAATTGTCCGTGTGCGATTTATCCAGTCTTTGGATTTCGTCGCGCAGTTTGGCGGCGTCTTCGTAGCGTTCTTCTTCCACGGCTTTATCCAGGTTGTCCTTGAGTTTTTCCAAGGGTGTGGCGCTATCGACGGCGCCCTGAATATTCAACTCGTCCAGAGCCACGTTGGGGTCTAATTGAGCTGCATCCTTATCGGACATAACTATACTGGCTTCGTTCATGACTTCATTGTGAACGAAGATCTGGGCGTTGCAACGCAGGGCAAGAGCTATTGAATCGCTCGGCCTTGCGTCCATCTGTAGTTCTTTGCCTCCTTGATCAAGAATGAGATTGGCGTAAAAAGTCCCGTTTTCAAGCCTGTGTATCTCTATTCGCGTCAGTCTACATTCGAGAAAATCGAGCATATTTTTAAGTAAATCATGGGTAAGCGGTCTTGGCATCTCTACTTTATTGATGAAAATGGCAATAGATTGCGCTTCCGCGGCACCAATAACGATTGGTAGCGCCCTGTCGTCATCTAGACTCTTGAGGATAATCGCAAATCCCACATTTGAGAGAAGAAGTTGTTCGACTTTAACGTGTATCATAGCGGTTTCTTTCATAAAAAAGCCCATCATCCAGTCTGGGTATTCCAAAGGGCCCAAATTTTACTCGCGCAACGCGATAACGATGTCCATAGACATTAGCGTGGCCCCGTCTTACCAAACCGAAAGATGGGTACCAGTTAAAAAGCATAATTCATACCATTCAACTTTTACATAGTATATTGCCGGGTAAAAAAATCAACGGCAATTATTTTTGCTAGGAAAAATAAACTTTTTAAATAAAAGGATCATTTTTTTCTGCAAAATCAGGCTGAAAAATACTCGAAATGTTCGCATCAGTGCGAATGCTGGAAAATTGTTTTGCAGAAGTGATAAGAGTGGACTGTGGATGGTTATCCCGCACAGTCTTACGGTCCCACAGTCCGCAGTCCGTATTTGATGTTGTAATACGCGTGGTGAATTGTTAGAAATATTCATGGCTAAGAAAAAGGGTAAGGCGGAAACGGCAGAAAGCATGGCGCAGAAACAGCGCGAGATTTCTGTCTCAGAATTCTTCTTGAAGAACCGCCATCTCCTGGGGTTTGACAATCCTCGCAAGGCGTTGTTGACTACTGTTAAGGAAGCGGTCGATAATGCACTTGATGCTTGTGAGGAAGCAGGGATCGTTCCGGAGGTCAGTGTTGATATACAGCAGGTGGGTAATAACAGATTTGTCGTTTCTATTGCTGATAATGGACCCGGGGTAGTGAGGGCGCAGATACCCCGGATTTTCGCTAAACTTTTATACGGCTCCAAGTTTCATCGTCTTCGCATGTCGCGTGGTCAGCAGGGAATAGGTATCAGTGCGGCGGGAATGTATGGTCAGCTGACAACGGGTTGTGCAACGCGTATTTTATCCAAGACAAAGGGCAAGAAGAACGCGCACCTTATCGATGTTCAAATTGACACGAAGAAGAATAAGCCCACGATACTGAAGGACGAGGAACTTGAATGGTGCCCTGAATTTTATCCTACAAAATCGGACGGGAAACAGAGTAAAACCGTAAAAAGTGTCTCTGGAACCTGCGTTTCCATAGAAATGGAGGCTTCTTACGTTCGTGGCAGGCTGTCAGTGGATGAGTATCTGAAGCAATGCGCCGTGGTGAATCCGCATCTGCAGCTTCACTATAGGGTAGCTTTAGCTAAGGCTAAAGCAGGCAATGGGCAACAGGCAATAGGCAATGGGGCAGAAAAGAAAGGGGAAAAGGGCGCAGAGGAGGGGGCTGCGAATGAAATCCCGTGGATTACTTTCTTCAGGGTTAATAAGGAATTGCCGGAAGCACCTGGAGAGATCAAGCCGCATCCGCATGGGGTTGAACTTGGATTGCTGATGCAGATGCTGAAAGATTCGACGGCGCGCACTATTAGGTCTGCCTTGGCTCAGGATTTTTCAAGAGTAAGCAGTGCCACTGCATTGAAGATATGTGAAACTGCGGGTGTAAGTCCAAAGGCACGGCCGGCAAGCATCGCACATCGCGAAAGTGAGTCTCTCTTCAAGGCAATCAGCGAAACTAAGTTAATGCGTCCTCCTACTGATTGTCTTTCGCCGATTGGCGAGGACCAGATTATTGCGGGTTTAAAAAAAGAGATCACGGCTGATTTCTTCACAGCGGTAACGCGTCCGCCGACTGTGTACCGGGGCAATCCTTTTCAGATAGAGGTGGGGATAGCGTATGCCAAGCCGGGTGAGAACGAAGATCTTGGCGCGGAAGATCCTGTTCGGGTAATGCGCTGTGCGAACAGAGTGCCTCTACTTCATATGGGTGGCGCCTGTGCGATATCGAAAGCTATCTCCGGTGTCAACTGGAAGACTTATGGACTTTCTCAGCCGAGAGGGTCTCAACCGGTTGGGCCAATGGTTGTCATGGTCCACATGGCAAGCGTATGGGTGCCGTTTACAAGTGAGAGCAAAGAGGCCATAGCGCATTATCCTGAAATCATAAAAGAAATCTCTTTCTGTTTGCAGGAATGTGGACGCAGACTTTCGGTCTATTTGAAAAAGAAGAAGCGCTTGATGGAAGTAGAACGTAAGCGCGATTACATGGCAATGTATATTCCGCACATGGCGTTGGGCTTAAAGGAGATACTTGACTTGAGTGACAAACAGGAAAAGACGGTAATAAAGAGTTTGAATAAGATGTTGGAGAAGACACATTTAGAGGCGTAAAACGAGCCCTCTAAATGTGCCGGACTGCGGATTGTAGGACAGTGGACGGTGGAAAGAAAATGGCGAAGAAAAAGAAAACAGTTAAGAAACCCCCTGCTACGCCTAAAGGCAAAGGGGCTAAGGGTAAAAAGCCGATTATTGTTACGCGTAAGGATGCTTCTAAGCGGATTGTTGAAGAGGGTGATTCGATATATAACGATATTGTGAAGCGCCGTAAGAAGCCGTGCATGAAGTTCCCTGTACGTTCGCTGTCGAATGTAAAGTATGACCTTAAGCGCGGTCACTTTGAGATACTTGGCAAGATGTCTGAGCGGACGCTTACTTATAATACGGCGAAGACGTTTGCGCAGACTCTGCGCTTGCTGGCCACTACGAAGAATGATCTCCTTGATAAGAATGATATCGCCGGCAAGCGCGAGGTGTATTACAACAGCAAGAGCTGGGGTGAATGCCGTTTTGAGCATCAGCCGGAGAGTGACAATCTGCTGGATGATATGGAGGCGATGCTTGGGGTCAACAGGGAGCAGTTGGGCTATATTCCTGAAGAGCGCGGGGGGGATGTTACGGGTCCGCTGGTTGTTCTGGATCAGAACCCGGTTACAGGCCAAAAGGTCAAGATAGACTGTGCAAAGCTGGGGACTGGAGCATGGAGTATTCCTTCACGAGTGGAGCATCTGGAGTTTGAGAGTAAGGCGAAGTTTATATTGGTTATTGAAACGGCGTCATTGTTTCAGCGTCTTGTGCATCATCTGTTTTATGAGAAAGCCAATTGTATTCTGATTTCAATGAGCGGTGTGCCGACCCGTGCATGTCGAAGGTTCATTCGCCGGCTGGCGGATGACAGGAACTTGCCAGTTTTGGTTTTTACTGATGGTGACCCTTATGGGTATTGTAACATCTATAGGACTTTAAAGGTTGGGTCGGGGCAGGCGGCCCATATTAACCGCTATTTTTGTGTGCCGCAGGCACGGTATCTAGGTGTTACGCCACAGGATATAATCGACTACAAGCTGGAAGATGCGACGCATCCGCTGGAGGTGCCTGATATTAAGCGGGCGAATGATGCGCTGAAGAACGATCCGTTTATCAAGCATCACAAGGAATGGCAGGATGTGCTGCATCAGATGCTGAAGATGGGAGTTCGTATTGAGCAGCAGGCCTTTGCGAAGCATGGTCTCAATTTCGTTTTAGAGAAGTACCTCCCTGAAAAGCTCAAAAAAGCCGAATTCCTGCCCTAGGGCGGGTAAAACCCGCCGACTATCCTGCCCGGAGAGAATAGGACCCCATAGGACGTTTTTCGCATATGTGACCTTTGGTGGATTCTTCCCTGTTGCGAGGGCGTAGCCCGTGCTAGCCTCTAAAAGCGGCTAGCAGTTCTTCCGCAGCGGTTGTGGGGTTGGCTGCGCCGGTGATGGCTGTGATGAGGGCGATCGCCTGTGCACCGGCATCGCGTAGTTCGGGGATATGTTCTTTTTTGATTCCGCCCATCACGGTGAATGGGATGTTGACGGCTGATGCGATTTTCTTAATTCCTTCTAGGCCGATAAAATCTTCGTCCCATTTCTTTGTCCCTGTTTCAAAGATGGGGCCGATGTTGATGTATGATGCACCTTCCGCTTCCGCTTCTTCGGCTTCTTTAACGGTATGGGTTGATGCACCTATGATTAGATCCGGAGCCAGTCTTCTGGCTTTGGCAAGGGGGAAATCGTTCTGGCCAAGATGAACGCCGTCGGCGCCGGAAGCCATGGCGACATCCGGGCGGTCGTTAACGATGAGTAGGGCGTCGTAAGCGGCTGTAAGCTTTCTTGCTTCGAGTGCGAGATTGATGAATGAATTGACGGGGATGTCTTTTTCGCGAAGCTGGATGAGATTGATTCCGCCTTCGAGGGCGGCCTTGATGATGTCCAGGGTGGCACGTCCTTCGGAGACTAATTCTGATGTTACGAAGTATATGCCTGCTTTCCGGAACTTCTTCATGCGCATGTCGTGGAATGAGTTCATGTTTCTATAGGGCTTCCTGATAATTCATTCTGGAAAGGATAAAGGGTGAGGTGGAGGGTGTCAAGCCGAGCTTGACTCGAGAAGTTTTGATAGATGCTGATGCTAAGAAGGAGCAGTCAATCAGAGTTGTGCAAGGTGAATCATTCTTTGATACCGTGGCTTCGATTTATTTGCACCGCCCGTCAGTTATCGCGTTAAAAGCGTGACGGATTCGAAGTGCGGGGTGCGAGGGAACATGTCGAAGATCTGGGTACGCTTGACCTTGTAGCCGAATTCGGCAAGGCGTGAGATGTCGCGGGCGAGGGTATCGGCTGCGCAGGATACGTAGATGATCCGTGATGGCGGTTTGCCGGCAATAGCATCGATAACGGTTTTTTCCAGGCCACGGCGCGGTGGGTCGACAATCAGAGTACAGTTGCTGACATCAATCGGTTTGAGTGCCATTTCCAGGCCGAGTCCGGCGGGCTCGCCCATGAATTCTACCTGCTGTAATTCCCGTTGCTTTGCATTTTGAGAGGCGCATCGTATGGCGGAGCGGTCGTAATCAATTCCAAGCACATTTGGAACTCCAGCTTCTGCTGCCGCGATAGACAGTACGCCGACGCCGCAATAAAGGTCGATAAGTGTGTCGGGTTTATTCAGTATGACAATCTCGATAACGCATTTGATTAGTTTGTCGGCAATTGCGGAGTTGACTTGAAAGAAACTTCGGTTGTGGACTTTGAGCTCTCCGATGCTGGTTGTTTCTGTGAGCCGATTTTTCCCTGGTTCACTTTTGCCGGCCCAGCAAAGCGCCTTATCGTTTTCGGTGTATCTGAACGTAACGTTATCGCCATCCTTTAGTGAACGCATGAAGACTGTGTCGCTCAGTTTTTCTTTAATAAGTTTGTTAATGGCAGGGAGTGCGAGAGGGCATTGGGGAACATCGAATACGGTTCTGTTGTTCTTTCCGATGTAGCCGAGTACGATCTTGCCAGTCTTCTTATTCTTTTGGGCATGAAAGATGATTTTGTTACGGTATCCGGTTTCCGTTGGTGAAGCTGTAGGGTCCAGGCAGGTTGATGGATCAGTGCCACCTTGTCGTTTGAGCATATCCTGGAACTGTGCCTGTTTCAGGCGTAGCTCTTCGGTGTATTCCATGTGCTGGTATGAGCAGCCTGGACATTCTTCGGTCAAAGGACAGACTGGGTCGATTCGGGCGGGCGATTTCTTTTCGATACTGACAAGGTCTGCGTCAGCGTAGCTTTTGTGTTGTTTTCTGATGCGTGCGGTAACGGTTTCCCCTGGTAGAACGCCAAGCACAAACACAACGCACCCTTCATGCCGGGCGAGTCCTTTACCGCGATAAACCACATCTAGGATGTCTAAAGATAATACCTGTTCTGTCATAGGGGCGGTATTTGAGCAGAAAGCTTGATGAGATGCAATAAGCAAGTGAAGCGTGTAACGTGAAACGTAAAGCGAAAAGACCACATAAGGCCTATAAATCTTTGCTATTCTGGGGAATAGAGCAATAGGAGATTGGCATCCGCTGGGGGGATGGCATCGACTTCTACACGGTAGAGAGTTGCATTAGGGAAGGGGTGGGTGGAGGATATTCCTATTAGTGCAGCGGCTAGGCGGGGCATGGATGGAAGGTGTCCAACGCAGAGAACAGCCTGTTTATGGGCGTGATTGGAGAGAAAACGCATTATTTCGGTGGGCGTGGCGTTGGGCTTAAGGGTGTCGGTCTTGATGATTCTTGCTCTGGGGTAATCGATTGTTTTTGCGACGATTTCGGCTGTCTGAGTGGCGCGTAGCTTTGGACTGGATATAATGACGTCGAATTGAATTCCTTCGCTTTTGATGTATTCAGCGGTTTCTTCAGCACCGGCACGGCCGGATGCGGTGAGTGAGGACTCGGATTCTGTATATGATGTATCCGCTGTGCCATGCCTCATGAGGTAAATATACATAAGAAGAGTGTCGGGTGTCAGGGGACTAAGTGTCAAGAGGGAAGTAGGGGTTTGACAGGGAGGAAAGCAGGGGAACCACGCCGAGGCAAGCTGGGGATTAAGATTAAGACTTATGCGGTATGAACTTCGTAGTCCGTGGTCTGTGATCCATAGTCCAATTATGACCATTGAGCCAGTGCGGTTTCATTGGACGTTTAGTTCGCAAAACTTGCGAATCTTAAGCTCATAATGAGGTCCTCTCTTACCGCACCAGCTCAGGGTCGATTTAATAAAAAGCATATTGTATACCATTGTGAGCATATTGCGGGTGGTATGGGCGCATTGGTGCAAAAATTACAAAACGTTGACATAGCCAAAACAACTTTATGATGAACGTCTTGAAAGTGGACTTTGTGGTGTCATTTCGGAGTGTAAAACTCGCATTGCTAAGAATCATTTTCTAGAATTTGAACAGGTTTTTCGCAGTAATAATAGTGAGTGCGCGGGTGATGATTAGCATACCCACCCCGCCGTCATGCCACGGTGCAGTTTGAAGCTCTACGATCGAAGGGAGCGTTGGCGAAGTGTTTCGTAGAGGAGGATGGTTGTTGCGGAAGCGACGTTGAGTGAATCTGACTGGCCTAGCATTGGTATTGCGACTTGGTGGTCTGTATTTTGAAGCCATTTTTCGGATAGGCCTGGTTGTTCGGCGCCGACTATTATTGCAGTGGGGTGGGTCATGTCCAATTCTGTGTAAATAAGGTTTGAGTTTGGTGTGGTGGCTACGCTCTGAATCTTATGTTCTTTCAGCCAGGTGAATGTTTCCGCGGATGATGCTTCTATTACTGGCAGGGTGAATATGGTGCCGATACTGGCTCGTATGACGTTGGGGTTGTTTATATCGGTGCAGCGGTCGCATACGATGACGGCGTGGGCTCCGGCGGCATCGGCGCTGCGCAGTATGGCGCCGAGATTGCCAGGTTTTTCTATGGATTCGGCTATGACGATAAGGGCGTCATCAGGCGGGAGGAAAGAGTCCAGCGTGTGTGATATTGAGGGTGCTACGGCGAGGAGTCCGTGTGAATTGTCGCGGTAGGCTATTTTTTCGAAGACCGGCTTTGAGCATTCAAAGAGAGTGGTTCCTGTTGATTTGCATTGGTCAATTATTTCCTGATCTTGCGCGTCATCTATCAATTCTCGGCATATAAAAAGTTCCGAAGGGTTGTGGTTGTTTTTTAATGCGAGACTGAGTTCCTTTTGTCCTTCGATGATCATCAGGGCGCTTGATTCTCGGTGGGAGCGTTGGCGCAGTTTTACGACGTTTTTTACTTTGTCGTTTTGCAGGCTGGATATTGTCAGGTGGGCTGTGTCCGGCATGTTGGAAGCTGTTTATGGATTGTGGGTTATGATGGCGACTTCGTTTTGGGTGCCTGAGGTCAATGTCAGTACTGTTTGCGCGGCAACGCTATTGCCGTTAGCGATATACACGGTTTTGTCGCCACTGGCACTCGATATATTGCCGTTAGTGGTAGAGGCAAGTGTCCATGTGTAAGTGCCGCTGCCGCCTGAGGCTCTGAACGTGACTATGTCGTTGGCGCTGACTGAGGCGCTGGATGGGGTGATGTGAAGTTCGGATGTCGGTTCTGCGATATGTGAGATATATGCTTCGGCGCTATGTGTTTCGGCGTAAGATGCGTCGGTACTGTTGCTGTCGGAGCCTGAGCCGTATATTACAGAGGATACTATGAGGGTTTTTACGGTTGCGGCGCTATTTGACGTGGAGTTCTTCAGGCTTGTATAGACTGTGGTTGGACCTTTTAATGTTGAAAGGGTTCCCCAGTCATTGTCTTCCAGGGCCCATTCGTAATCGAAGCCGCCTGCCGCAGTGAATGACATGGATTCGCCCTCGGCAAGAGTAACGTTTTGGGGTGATATGGTGACATTATTCTCGTCTGCGGACTCGGTATCGCAGCCTGTGAACATTAAAAGAAGTGCTGAAACAGAAAAAAAAGCCACCAAGGTGTTTACTATCGTTTTCATTTCGTATAATTTACAGTATTTGCGATGATGAAGTCAAGGCAGTAAGCAGTGGGTGATGGTTAATGGTTAGTTCAATGAAGAGAGTAATTGTTATAGCGGTTGTGTTGAGTGTCGTGGTATCTGTGCGGGCGGAGAAGATGCTTGTTGATGGTATTGCGGCGCGGGTTAATGGGGATGTAGTCACCATAGGAGAGGTTGTCAAGGTGATGAGGCCTCTTCAGCAGGAGCTCATAAGGAAGTATCGTGGTGAGGTGTTGAGGGAGAAGCTTCAAAGTACGTATGAGGAATCGCTGGATTCTCTGATTGGGAGAAGTTTGATTCTGTCTGCTTATAAGGAGCAGGATATGAAGATTCCGGAATGGCTTGTGGATGAACGCGTGGAAGAGGTTGTCAGGGATAGTTTCAAGGGGGACAGGTCGGAGTTGATGGCGGTGCTTGCCAGGGAGCATGTTTCCTTCGACGAATGGAGGGAAAGCTGGAAAGAGCGGATTATTATAGCGTCCATGCGAAGTTCATTTGTCGGGCAGAAAATAAAGATATCACCGAAGAGCATCCGCGAACGGTATGATAAGGCTAAGGATAAATATCGTCAGTCCGGCAAGATGAAGTTGAGGATGATCTTTCTCAGGAGCGCGGGTTCGGTTGCTTCTGGCGCGGCAGCGGCAAGAGCTGACGAGGTTTTCAAGAAGCTTGAGGCGGGAGAGTCGTTTGCTGATTTGGCAAAGGAATATTCAGGGGGGAGTCATGCTGAAAGCGGGGGTGATTGGGGATGGGTTGAGCCCGGCACGCTTCGCCAAGAGATCACTGATGGCATATCGAAACTGAAGCCTGGTGCTGTAAGTGGGGTGATAGAGACGAAGAAGGGTTTATATATTGTAAAGGTCGAGGCCCGAAAGGAAGCATTAAGCCGTTCTTTTGAGCAGGTGCGCCTCGAGATTGAAGACGAGTTGCGTAGGGAGAGTGGGAAGGAAATTTACGAGGCTTGGGTTGCTCGATTGGCGGAGGACGCATTTATCGAGGTCTCCGACGTAGATTTGTTTAGTGAGAAATGAATTTAGCCAGTCCATTGGATGTCAGAAAGCATTTGGAAGAAATAGGCGTGAGGCCTAACAAGAGCCTTGGTCAGAACTTTCTGATTGACCGCAACATCCTTAATATTCTCATTACTGCTGCTGATGTTACTGTTGACGATTGTGTTCTTGAGGTTGGCGGCGGTCTGGGGGTTGTAACTGAAGCGCTTTCGAAGAATGCAGGGAAAGTGGTTGTGGTCGAGAAGGACAGGCGTTTGGCAGAGCATCTTACAAGTAGTTTCGCCGGTCGGGATAATGTTCAAGTTGTTTGTGCGGATGCGGTCAAGTTGTTGTCGAAAGGGCGGAAGGGTTCGGGGGACAGGCTGGCGGTTGGCGATATTGATAAGGTTGTTGCGAACTTACCATATTCAGTCGGCACGAAGGTATTGGTTGACATGATGAAGTCTTCGGATAGGCCTGAGATGATTGTCGTTACCGTGCAATTGGAAGTTGCGGAGCGTTTTGTGGCTGAATGCGGGACGAAGGATTATGGATTGTTGAGCGTGTGGTCGCATTTGCATTATGATGTGGAGTTGGTCAAGGAGATCAGAGGTACATGTTTTTGGCCCAGGCCGGATGTGAAGTCTGGAATACTTAAGTTGAAGTTGCATGAGAGTATGGGGATGTCGGATAAGAACGAGAAGTCTTTGTACGCTTTGACCAAGTACGCGTTTGGGCACAGGAGAAAGCAGATGATCAACATATTAAGGCATTGTAGTGGCGACATGCAGATGGAGCCTGACGAGGCGGAGCGGTTGTTTAATCGTGTGGGTCTTGAGTTGACTGTCCGGCCTCAGAACCTGTCGGTATCTGATTGGGTTTCATTGGTGTCTGTTGCAGGGGAGGATTGTTGATATGGCTGAGACTGTGACGCCTATGATGAAACAATACCGGGCGCTCAAGGAAGAGTTGTCACCTGATATCATTCTTTTCTTCCGGCTGGGTGATTTTTACGAGATGTTTTTTGAGGACGCAAAGACTGCGGCGCCTATACTTGGTATTGCGCTGACCAAGCGGAATAAGGTGCCAATGTGCGGGATTCCGTTTCATGCTGCTGAGAATTATCTCGCTAAGCTTATTCGCGCTGGTAAGAGGGTGGCGATTTGCGAGCAGGTCGAGGATGCGTCTGAGGGTAAGGGTATAGTGAAGCGTGAGATAGCCAGGGTGGTTACTCCTGGAACGGTCATTGAGGATAATATTCTCGAATCCAGTGAGCATAATTATCTGGCTGGGGTATGCAGGTGTGGTGACCTGTTCGGGTTTGCGTTGCTCGATTTGTCGACGGGGTTGTTTATGGCGGAGGAGGTGACGGATGTTGATTCTCTGTGCGACAATTTGCGTCGTTTTCTTCCGGGTGAGTGTCTGGTTCCTGCTGAGCAGGCGGATGATGCGGTGTTGCGTGGGGTTTTAAGATCATCCTTGTCGCTGGAGCCGAATGCCTGTGAGGACTGGACTTTTGAATATGATGCGGCGCATGAGTATCTGGTCAGGCATTTTGGAGTACATTCGCTTAATGGGTTTGGTTGTGACGGGAGCAGGGCGATTGTGGGTGCCGCTGGAGGTGTTCTTTATTATGTGAAGGACGAGCTGCATCGTGAGACGGGGCATATCCGTTCATTGCGAGTGCGCAGTTGTGATGATTTTCTTTTGCTGGATGAGTCGACATGCGCGAATCTGGATTTGGTACCATTGCGTGGTAAGCGTGGTGGTGAGACGCTTTTGAATGTTCTTGATTCCACAAAGACGGCTATGGGTGCTCGAAAATTGAGGGATTGGCTTTTGCGGCCGTTGGCGGGGAAGGATGAGGTCATTGGGCGTCATGATGTTGTGGACGAGTTTTATGGCGACAGGATGTTGCTGAATGATTTTCGGGAGATGCTGGGTGGGGTTCGGGATATGGAGCGGTTGGTTACCAGGACGGGGTCAGGCAGTGGTAACGCAAGGGATGTTCGCGCCATTGGTCAGTCGCTGTTGATGTTGCCCGAGGTGAAAGCGATGATTGAGGGCTGTAAGTCCGGGCTTCTCAGGGATCTGAATGATTTTGTTGTGCTTTTGCCTGATCTGGTTGATTTGATCGAGAAGGCGATAGTGGATGAACCGCCTTTGACGATCAAAGAGGGTGGGGTTATTCGAGAGGGTTACAATAAAGACCTCGATGAATTCAGGACGGCTGCTACGGAAGGCCGCAACTGGCTTGCTCAATATCAGAAGAGCGAGCAGGAGCGGACGGGGATTAAGAATCTCAAGGTCAGACATAATAGGGTTTTTGGTTATTATATTGAGATTTCGAAAGGTCAGCTGGCGAATGTGCCGGAAGATTATATTCGAAAGCAGACTATGGTTAATGCGGAGCGGTTTATTACTCCTGAACTCAAGGAGTATGAGAGTAAGATTTTCGGGGCACAGGACAAGGCGGTGGCCTTGGAGTATGAGTTGTTTCTTGAGGTCAGGAACAAGGTTGTCGGGGATACGGAGAGTATACAGAAGAGTGCTGATGCTGTGGCGCAGTTGGATGTGTTGTCGACATTGGCTGAAAGGGCGCTTGCGTTGCGGTATGTTCGTCCGGTCATGACGGATGGTGATGCTCTTGTAATCAAAGACGGGCGGCATCCTGTGATTGAGCAGATTCCGGATGCCGAGAAGTTTGTACCTAATGATTCTCTGCTTGATTGCTGTAAGAACCAGTTGATGATTATTACTGGACCGAATATGGCAGGAAAGTCGACATACATTCGCCAGGTTGCTCTGTTGGTGATTATGGCGCAGATGGGATCGTTTGTTCCTGCGTTAGAGGCGGAAATCGGGATGGTTGACCGTGTGTTTACGAGGGTTGGTGCGAGTGATGACCTAGCAAGGGGTCGAAGTACTTTCATGGTAGAGATGCAGGAGACGGCGAACATCCTCAATAATGCGACGGCGAGCAGTTTGATTGTGCTGGATGAGATAGGCCGAGGCACAAGCACTTTTGATGGGATTAGTATAGCATGGGCTGTTGCCGAGCATCTCCATAATAATGAGAATGTTAAGGCTAAAACTCTTTTTGCGACGCATTATCATGAATTGACAGATTTGGAGAGGACTATGAGTGGCGTCAAAAACTACAATATTCTTGTCAGGGAGCGTAATGACAAGATAGTTTTCTTACGTAAGATTGCGTTGGGTGGTGCTGATAAGAGTTATGGTATTCAGGTTGCGCGTCTTGCGGGGATGCCGCAGGAGGTGATTGATCGATCCAAGGAGATTCTGACAAATCTTGAAGATGGAGAGTTTGGCGAGACTGGTCAGCCGAAGATAGCGCGGAGGCGCAAGGGCAAGAGCGGATTAGACAAGTCGCAGATGGAATTATTATAAACGGCCTTTGGCCTCGTGACACGTGACCACGCCTACGGCGTGGCAAGCACGACACACGTAACACGGGGGAGGGTTGCAAATGCGGAGCGGGGAGAGTGAGATGAAGAAACTATTATGCATGATGGTGTTTGTTGGGTTGGTTGGGAATTTGTTTGCGGGGGATAAGTTAATTGTTACCAAGGAGGGTATGTGTTTCTGGGTCACAAGTGTGACGCAGGAGGGTGATGTTCTCAAGTATAACAGCAAGCAGACGGGGGAGGAGAAGACGATAGCAATTTCGAAGCTTCACGGGGTTGTGCCTGTTGTTGTGAGGGGGAAGCGATACACGCCGGGTGAGATTCAGAAGTACATAACCAGGATTAAGAAGCTTCAGGAGAAGCATAAGAGACTTTATCGTCAACTGCAGACCATACTTCAGGGATGGGAAGCACTCCAGAAGCCTAATCTGGAGTTGGAGGGCGACATTGAGAAGTTAAAGGTTTTTTTTGCCTCCAGTGACAAGCGCACCAGTATATACAAGAAGACAGTGCTGGATCTGGGTATGGTTCGTTATAAGGACATGCAAGGGAAGTATGGGCCCAAACTGGATAATGTTCTGGCTGACATGAAGGCGGATTATGTGAAGGTCAATAAGGAACGTCTTGAGAAACAGGCCGCTACGGCTGCCACAATGTCATTTGAAGCTTTTGCAGTACATGAGCAACTGACAAAGGATGTTTTAAAGGAAGCGCAGGAGTCTGACAAGACCGCAGTTAGCTCAATGTTGCTTACGACAAGACAGACTGTTTTTGATGCTCAGGGTCGTGTAGCGCTTAAGGTTTTCCTTGGCAAAAAGTCGATTGATGCTTTTCTCCAGTCGGCGAGGATCATGTATGGTCTGAAGGAAAATGTTGCGGCTACTGAGAAGCAAAAGGCCGACATAGACAAGCGGATAGGTCAGCTTTTCGTGCAGACTCAGAAATATAATGCTTCCTACCATATTAATGAGGGTGGTTTTCCGATTGGTGCTGACACGCGTAAGTTGCAGGACGCGGCGATGTATCGCTGTTCTACGTCAGAATCTACATATGCCGATCTTCGTGAAGAGGTCTTTATCATACCTGAGAAGTCGACTACGGGTTTGAGGTATGGCCGGACCTTCTCGTTTCCGTTGCGTATGGTGATTCAGCGTGCACAGCCGAAGGATAGGAAATTTGCATTTATTGTGACGTACCCTGGGGCCGATACGGTGACTCGCGTTATCGGGTCGCCTCAGTTTAAGAACGGATTTGCTTCCGTTAAGTTTGATGAAAACTTTGCTGGTCTTGCAGGAACACAGATATTGCCTAATGAAGAAGGGCGTTATTATTTCTATTTCCACATGGCCTACGAAGTTCCGCAGAAAAAAGGCGATTCAACATGGCAGGCTGTCAGCAAGTTATGCTTCTGGTCAATCGCGCCGTAGGCGTTGTCCTGAAAGATTCCGAACAACGAATGGTTGACGGTTAGATGGTTGATGGTTTTGGATGGGGCGCTACAAGTCGACGTTGGCTGACTTCTTGAGGTATGGATAATATTTCTTTGTGTAGATGGCCAGTGATATGAAATTAATGGCGAATGCGACAGCTTCGAACAGGTATACGAAATATCTATGAAGGAACTGGTATTCATCTGGAGCCGCCTCGTAGAAATATATAACGCAAATCAGCGGGAAGGTTATTGCTGTTCTCAGTTTTCCTGCCCAATGTGCTGCTCCGCTCACGTTGTACATTGAGCCTATGGAGCGTAGAAACGTTACCCATTGATCGCGTGAGAGAAACAGGACTGTAAGGATCAGCAGCACGACACCATGATGGAGATGGTCTTTATGTATGGCGACGAATACCAGTAGGGGCATGGTCGCCAGATAGAAGAACTTATCCATCAGAGGGTCCGCATGCGCGCCGAATTTTGTTACGACATCGAACTTGCGTGCGTAATAGCCGTCAAAAAGGTCAGTTAGAGCTGACAGTATCAGGCTGGCGAAGGCAAAAAAGAAGACCGCATTGTCGGGCGTCCATGCATGTACGATTGCGCTGATAAAGAAGCAAACGACAAGCGGGAAGCGCGAGAAGGTTAGCAATGTGACGAAATAGAATTTGATTCTTTTGCTCATATTGACCTTTGGTCAAATTATTGGTTAAAAGTTAAGAGTGATTAGTCTTTGACATCCATAAACAGAGATGCAGACAAGTGCTTATCGCTGGGGTTAAGACTAGTTGCAGATTGCTCAAGAATCCTACTATTAACTATTCATAAATAACTATTAACTGCACCCGAAAATCTTTTCGGATGCATCTCTGCCTATGCTCCGAGTTGGTAACGTGCGAATCTTTTGACTGTTATGGTATCGCCCAGCTCTTTAGATTTCTCTTCAAGAAGTGCGGTGATGGTCATCTTGTCTTCTCTTACGAATGCCTGGTTTAAGAGGCATGTCTCACCGAAGAACTTCTGCAGTTTTCCATCAACGATCTTGCCGATAATATTTTCCGGCTTACCTTCGACTTGTTTCACATAGATTTCGCGCTCAGCAGCAACGATGTCTTCCGGTATTTCGTCGGAAGTAAGGTATTTTGGGTTGATTGCGGCTACATGCAGAGCAAGATTCTTTGTAAGCTCCTGATACGCATCGCTGTTGACTGTCTCTTCTTTTTCGCATCCTACTTCAACGAGTACGCCTACTTTACCGCCGAGATGGATATAAGGGGTTACGCTGCCGTTGCCTTCGAGTGTGTACTTGGTGTCGTGTTTGATGACGATCTTTTCGCCGATAGCGGCAATGATGTCCATCAGTGCGCCCTTGGTGTTCTCGTCGTCGGCGATGCTTCCGTCAGCCGCGAGAGCCTTAGCGGAGAGATCAGTTACGAATGCCTGAAAATCAGCGTTCCTGGCAGTGAAGTCTGTCTCGCAGTTTACTTCGACGAGTGACGAGCATGTGCCGTCATCCGTGCTGGATGATGCGATCATACCGCAGTTTGTCTCTTTTGATGCGCGTTTTGCTGCGACGGCGACACCTTTTTCACGAAGGAGCTTAGTTGCTTTCTCTATATCGCCTTCGCTCTCGACGAGGGCGCGTTTGCAGTCCATCATGCTGACGCTTGTTGCGTCACGAAGCTCTTTTACTAGTGATGCTGTGATTTCAGCCATTATTTCTTCTCCTTCTTATCTTCCTTGGCTTTTTTATCTGCTTTAGGGGCAGGCTTCTCAGCTTTGGGAGAGTCTTTTTTGATTTTAGTTGTTTTAGATTTTTCTTTTGTCACCTTCTCAGCTTTGGCGGCGGTTTTCTTTGCAGGCTTTGCTTCGGCAGGCTTTTCTGTTTCTTTGGCTTCAGCCTTGTCGTCCTCGACCTTTTTGGCGGGTTTTTCTGCCTTATCCGCGGCCTTTGCTTCGGGCTTATCTTTCTTGTCTACCTTTTTCTTATTGCTTTCAGCTTTGGCTTTCTTGTTGGCCTCTCTGGCGGCATCTTTCTTTGCTTTCTCAGCTTCTTTCTTGGCTTTTGCTGCAGCGTCGGCTTTTGCCTGGGCTTTCTTTTCAGCTTCGGCTTTAACTTCGGCTTGCTTCTTGGCAATTGCTGCCACTTTCTTTCTGTACTCGGCGTTAGCGCCCTTCGCGATTTCCGCGATAGCTTCGAGTATAAGTTTGATTGAGCGAATAGAGTCATCGTTGCCTGGAATGACGAAGTCTATTGCGTCTGGATCACAGCAGGTATCCACGATGGCAATAACCGGAATACCCAGCTTGTTGGCCTCGTTGACGGCTATAGACTCCTTGTTGATATCGACAACAAATACGACGCCTGGGTTTTCAGCCATGTCGGCTATGCCGAAAAGGTTGCGTGCGAGTTTCTCGTGTTCGCGGCGGAGGCGTGAGGCTTCCTTCTTATGCGCGTTAAAACCTTCCTTTGTTTGCATGTCTTCCAGTTCACGCATACGTTTGACGCTTTTTCTGATTGTCGAGCTGTTTGTGAGGGTTCCGCCGAGCCAGCGTGAGTTGACATAGAACTGTTCGCAATCAACGGCGATGTCTTTGACGACAACTTGAGCCTGTTTCTTTGTTCCTACAAACAGGACCTTTTTTCCGCTTAGAACAGTCTTGTAGATGTAGTCAAGAGCTTCGTTAAGCAGGGCAAGGCTTTTTGTGAGGTCAATAATATGTATGCCGTTGCGCTTGTCAAATATGTAGCGCTTCATCTTAGGGTTCCAGCGTTTTGTCTGGTGGCCAAAATGCAATCCTGCATCAAGCAGGTCTTTGATTTGGACGTTCTTTGAGGCTTTTTTCTCGGTTTCCGGCTTTGCTTCTGTCTGCTCTGGGGCAGTTGTATCTGTATCGGCCACAATAATCTCCTTTAGCTACCGATGCTTTCGACGCGGCAATATACCTGGCCGAGCATCTGGAATCTGCTTTGTCGTTTCCTCTTGTGGCGAGGAACGAACTCGCTTCCGTTTTTCTTTGAAAAACTGATGAAAGCTACCACATACGCAAGGGTTTGCAAGGTTTATTTCAATAAAAATAGGCGTTCGGTGTTAAGAGGCGTTTTCAGTTCGTGGGTTACTGCTGAGGCAAATGCGTGGTCCACTGCTTACTTCTTGCCACGCCAACGGCGTTTGCCTTCGGTTCTCTGACCTCTACCTTCGGTTCTAGGTCTTCTGCCGGGGCTGCGGTTGTTGTTGCGGGAGGATCTTTGTTTTCTTGGTGGTGGTTTAGCGGCTGCGCCTTTGGCGTACATGGATTCCTTGTCGTGGAATGGGTGGTAAAGGTCGACAGGTATGGTGGTTCGCAGAAGTTTTTCAATGGCGCGCAGGTAGTCGCGTTCAGGTGCGCTGCAGAATGATATTGAATCTCCGTCGTTGCCGGCTCTTGCTGTCCTTCCGATGCGATGAACATAAGTTTCCGGTTCGACAGGCATATTGTAGTTGATGACATGAGTGACGTTGTCTACATCGATACCGCGTGCGGCGATATCCGTGGCCACAAGCACTCGTACCTTTCCTGCTTTGAAGGATGCAAGTGCTTTGGTTCGTGCGGTCTGGCTTTTGTTGCCATGTATGGCCGCAGCCTTGATTCCGTGCTTTTCCAGTTTCTCGGTAACCCTGTTGGCTACGTGCTTCATCTGAACAAACACCATAACGCGATCCATCTTCGGGTCTTGCATTAGTTTGACGATAAGCTTTTCCTTTTTATCCTTGTCCACGAACATGATCTTTTGCTCGATAAGCTCAACAGTAGGCTTGTCCGGGGTGATGGTGACATATGTCGGATTGTCTACAAGCGTTCGTGCCAGCGAGACAACAGCAGGTTCCATTGTGGCCGAATAGAAAAGTGACTGCCGTTTTTTAGGGAGTTTGGCGATAACCTTTTTGATATCGTGGATGAAGCCCATGTCGAGCATGCGATCGGCTTCGTCGAGGACGAAGATTTCGACGCTGGAGAGTTTGATGTGGCCCTGGTTCATCAGGTCAAGCAGGCGACCGGGTGTAGCAACAAGAACTTCCACTCCACGCCGCATTGTTTGTACTTGAGGGTTTTGGCCTACTCCGCCAAAGATGACGGTATGTCTTGCTTTAGTATGTTTCCCATATTTCTCGAAGCTATCCCGGATCTGAGCTGCCAGTTCTCTGGTTGGTGCAAGGATCAGTACAGGAGGTTTGCCTGATGAGCCGCGTTTCTTATTGATCTCCAGATACTGGAGAATAGGAAGTGCGAATGCAGCGGTTTTACCGGTTCCTGTCTGGGCGCAGCCGATCATGTCGTGGCCTTTAAGCAGTGACGGGATAGATTGCTCCTGAATGGGTGATGGTGTTTCGTAACCTGCTTCGGATACAGCTTGGCCTATTTTTGGCAACAGTAGTCCGAAAGCACCACTAGTGGTGTTGTTAGTCATTTGTTTTTCCTAGCCGGCGATATGTATGTAGTCCTTTGCTCGCCGCCGGTGGAGTGAAGGGATGGTTGGATTTGACTGAAAACAGCCGCTCCATTCATCAATGAACTGCTACTTCTACAGGTAAGGGGCTCGCCTGTCAAGCCACATTGGCAGTTTTTTGTTTGTCCGCAAATGGGTCATCTTGTGGGCGAGGACAGGCGCTGTCGGCCGCAGGCCGCTACCTATTTCGAATCGTCTAAGCCCAGCCTATTTGCCATACCATTTACATCAAGGAGATCAACTTCTATTGTTGATATGGTTGCCTCTGAGAGATTCAAGTTTCTCGCGGCTTCAAGCGCTACAATCACATTACCGCCACTGCCCTGCATCGCCTCATTCCTTAGCCGCTCACCTTCTGCCTGAGCTGTCTTCACCAGCAAATCACCTTTCGCCTGGTTTGCAGCCTTAATAAGATCGGCATCAGCAGTCTTCTCAGTGCTGTACTTTTTGTATTGAGCCTGAATCTTTGCAACCTCCAAATCAGTAGACGCTTGCATCGTAACAAGCTCCGCTTCTTTTTCCTTAACAATAATTGCCAGAAGTTTTAATGTTTCTGCCTCTATAACTTGCGTCTTGCCACTCATCTCTGCAGCTTTTGCAAGGGAGATATTGAGTCTCACTTCTTGGTCAGCCAGTTTTTTCTGCCTAATCTTGGCTTCGTATTCAGGGTCAAATTCGACATCTCTAATAAGGACATCCAGTACCTCAATATAGTTATCCTTCAGCGATGCTCTCAACACTTCCTGAACCTTGACCGCGGTATCTCTCTTTGCGGCTGGATCATAAAACTCTTCAGTGGACAGCTTGCCGAATAAACTCATGCATGTTTCCTCTGATTCAACTCTGACAATGGTTCTGTATTTTGTCCCTTTGCCCGTGTCTCCGTAAAGTTTGTGCGCATCGCCTTTGGCAACACGGTATTTCACAGTTACGTCCAGCGAGATATTGTTACCCTCGACAGACTGTACTTTAACATCATCACGAGTTCTTGCAGCTCCATGCCTTGGATCCTTAGTCATTTCAAGCGTCTGGACAGTACTGTCGTAGAGTTCCCATTGGTCAATCGGGCCAAAGTCGCGGTGCCAGCCCTGATTGAAATCTTTTTGAACAACTCCCTTCTTCCCAATCACACTGTACTGCTGTATACGCACACCTACTTGACCCACTGGTATAAAGATCAACAATGAACGAGCGACTATGTATGCGCCCATCACCATTGCTACAATCACAACTGATATTACTTTGATAGTTTTCATTATATTTCTCCTGTTAACAAATGTTACTTATTTCCGAAAAACGCCACCTGAAGCCTGACCAGCCTTCAGATGTTCAAAACGCGTTGTCAGCCCATCTACGATAAATGGCTGACCCGTGAACTTGATATCATGAAGCCTCTTGGCATATTCAAGCCGAACCATATTCTCTCCGCCTTTCCCCTCCAACGCTTTGTTCAGTTTCTTGATGCCTTCTGCGTCGGCTTTCTTGATCGCCAATGTTCCTTTTGCAAGTTTCTCCATCTGGTAGAGCTTTGCGAGGGCGGCAACTGTTTCTTTTTCATAGTAAGCATCAGCCAGCTTTCTCACCCGCTCAGATGTGGCTTCTTCAGCGATTGTCAGCTGCTTCATTGCACCTTCAAATTGCTCTATGGCAACTTTTTTCTTGTTGCCCTCTATCACTATTGCGGTCAACTGCTTCTGCTTAGCTGCGTTGGCTTTTGACTGCTCTTCAAGAACGGCCTGATCGGCGAGCTTCTTCCTTTTGATCATAGCCTCATATTCAGCATAGAAAAGCGGACGCCTCGGTATGACAATACTGTCTATTCTTATCCCAAAAGGCTGAAGTCGCCGGTTTGCCTCGATCTTTGCCTGACCGACCTTGCCAGCTCTCAAGGAAGCATTATAAAACTCCTCAGTCTGAAGCTCTCCGAGACTGTTACGACAGATTGATCTGATGTAGTCACGCGCCCATTTCATTTTGTACAGGTCGCCGGGGCCGGATGTCTTCAGTATCACCTCTGCCATATCAGGATCTATTCTGTACTGAATTTTGAGGTCAACAAACACGTCACTGCCGTCAATCGTCTTTATTTTCAGGTCATCCTTACCTCTTCTGTCGCCAGTTCCTACGGTAGCCGTCATCTCCATCGTTTGAAGCGTCTTGTCGATAACATAGAATTCCTTTGTCAGGCCGTTAAAGATTTGCGCACCTGAATTTGGTATGACTGTGATTTCACCCGAGATTTTGTTCAACAAGAACCCGATCTCCTCACCGCTTACCTGCTCAACACGCACAAGGTTGAAAACGAATATCATTACGCACAGGAATGCCATGCCAACCCATATTAGCTTCCCCCCTAAGACTTTTTGTATTGCCTCTATGTCCACGTTGTTTTGCTGATCATACATTTTGCTTCTCCTAATGGTTTATCTGTTATTCTTCAACTTTCTTACGTCGGCGCCATATCACCACTGACATAGCCGGCCCGATAATGGCAAGCAACAACAGTAGAAAAGGGAATGGTATACCATAAAAAGCCAAACATACCATTGCTAAAAAAAGAAACCCCAAGCTGATCATGATTTTTGTTATCTTGATCTCAATTTCTTCCATAACCGAAGCGGGGTAGCTCATGATTACATCCATATTGGAATCATAATAATCACGCGGGTATTCCACCTCCGGGAAATGATATCTGACTACGCCCTGCTCTCGGTCAAGCTCCTGCTTGACGGAATGATTGATAGCCATTTTCTCCAGCTTCTTCCTGGTGCTTCTCAATGTATATGGCGAGGTTCCTGCAAGAGCATCAGCCTGAACACAGCTGCCCTTTGCGGTTGCATGATACAGAAAATCATGTTCGTATGCCGCGTATGCAGGCCAACCGGTCGTTTCCGCAAGATTGTTCATCTCGCTATGAAGCAGATCTGAACATTGATTGCAAATTACAGCCTTGCTCTCTCGATGCATCGCCGTGTCGCAGCCAATACAATGCTCCGCATTCAACATGTCAGACTCTTTCTTTCGATCTTTGAACGCCGTGAACTCATACTCGGCATAATCACTGCCCGGCATCTTCGTCACAGTTGTGCCGTCCACCATCTGGTTTAAAGCATCTTGTACGATGCCGATAGATAACGGAAGGTAAGGCAATACATGACTGGGTGTTATCCGGCCTGAATTCTTCTCCGCAACACGGCGAGATATATTTTCAATAATATTGAGTGCACCGTCGCTTAGCTTGCTTGCTGCTGCTTGAGCCATCTCCCTACCTCCATCGTATTGCATATGTAGTTGTGATTAAATTCGCGAACTAGAGTGAGTTTAGATATTCTTCGAGCTTTCCGTATTTCTTAGAGACACCTGTATGGGCATCCGCGGCATCATTCAGGCTTGAGCCCGCCGCTATCTGCTCACCTCGCACTTGCGCCTCCTTCAGTAGTCCTTCAAGTTTATTCAGAAGCTCTTTCTGCGCTATTGTCGATTCAGTCGCCTTTTCCAACTCAGCCGCTAATTGATCAGCGCCTTCCTCAACACGAGTCCTTAATCTGTTTTCGGCGGATATTGATTTTGCCGCTTCTGTTCGAATCGTGATAGCGTGTTGTTCAAGCGCTCCGATCAATTCAGCGATAAGATCACTAGGCTCCATGGCTCGCAGGAGCATATCATTGATATTGATTGCCAGTGTCTGTCTCATTTTCTCCAGCATCATGTCCTCCATCCTGATGATTTGATCCAGACTACATCAATCGGGTGCAAGCCCGCCATTATAATATTCAGCTATTTCTGTAAAGAATCCCGAGGGGCAATGTCATTCGAATCCTGCTTAGAGCCTTGTTTAAGGGTGTGTTTTGGCTTGTCCTGTCTGCCCTGAAACAGAAATATTTGGCGTAACATATTGCGGGGGAGTATGTTGGAGGTTTCCTCCTTTGCTTTTCGGTATTGTTTTTGTAATGATTAAACGAATGAAGAAAGAGCGTCGTGCTGCAACCGCTTGAGGAGGCGTTTTCAGGTAAGTTTATAGAGTTTGAGACATTGGCGAAAGTCTTGGGGGAGTGGGGCGCGTGCTTTGATTGTTTTGCCTGACTGTGGGTGGTCGAATTTAAGGCTTGATGCGTGGAGCATTTGGCGTTCGACTTTCATGGCTTTGTCAGTGGTTTTTCGGCCGGTCCCGTAATGTCTGTCGCCTATGACGTAATGTTGTTTTGCGGCCAGATGTTTTCTGATCTGGTGTGTTCGGCCGGTTTTGATTCGAACTGAGATATGGCTTGCTTCCCTATTCGCGTCCAGTCTTTTTATGCTGGTGACGGCTTGTTGGCCGTCAATAGTCTGTCTAATAGTCTGTTGTAGCTCTTCTACTCTTCCGGAGACGATGACGTGGTATGTCTTCTCGATTTGATGTTCTTTGAATAGAGGGATGGTTCTTTCGAGTATGGATCGGTCTTTTGCGAAGAGCAGGCAGCCTGATGTGTCCTTATCCAGCCGGTGGACGCTGAGGATAGTGGGCATATTGAGTGTCTCGCGCAGGGCTGATTCGACGCTATTGTCGCCGTTGGCAAGGAGCCCAGGTCTTTTGTTTGCGATGATATAGGATGTATCCTCGTAGAGGATCTCTACTTTCTCGTCATTGGATTGTGTCTTGATGTTTGTGAGGATTTCGATGTAGTCGTCATTTTTCAGTTTATGTTTTGCCATCCAGGTACGTTTGCGATTGATGAATACGCCGCGTGAATCGAGCAGGGCTTTGGCTTTTTTCTTTGAAATAGCGAGTTTTTCGGAGATGAACTGGAGTATGGTGGTTCCTTCTTCCGTGCTTACGACTGTGAATTTTGTTGTATTCATGGCGGAGGCAAGATACAAGAATAAAGTTCGAGTGTCGAGTGTGGAGTGATTTATGGGCTGTGGAGAAGTTTGCCCGCCCGGCTCCCCCCGTCGCTAGATACCCGGGATTTGCGCAGATTGGGACTTGTGGGCTTTGAATAGAGATTACGAATAAGAATAGGAGTGGAATAAAGAGATGGTTGATGTTTTGAATTTGAAGACGATGGAGGAGAGGGAGGAGTGGTTTTTGGCTTCTCTTTCGCAGGATGAGATGCCGATTGTTCAGATGCTTGAAGTTGTGAAGACGCAGGCTGATGGTGATGATGGGATGGAATGTTCTGACGGCTGGATTGGTTTATTGATAGATGAGTTGGCGGGTAAGGGTGCGAAGACGTCTGCATTGCAGGTATTGACCGTTCGGGCGTTGATGAGCAAGGGGGATGACAGTTATCGCGGGGCGTGTAAAGCTTCTGCGCTCAAGGTGTTTAATGACAGGGTTGGTAAGATTCTTGTAGATAGTTGCGGATTTGATGAGAGGATCCCGGTTCTTGAATGTTTGCGCAGGCTGGATGTGTTGCGCAGACTCAAGGAGGGAAAGCTTTGCTCTGAGAAGACCTGGGGGTTTGGTGCTGTTCAGCGGGTTGATGAGTTTTACAAGAAGGTAACGATAGATTTTAGCAAGAAGTCGGGGCATCAGATGTCGTTTGCATATGCAGCGGAGTCTTTGATGGTGTTGGAGGATGATCATTTGTTCGCCATCAAGTACAAGGACCCGGAAAGAATTGTGGCGATGGTCAAGGAGAGTCCTACAGAGGTTGCCAAGCTTGTTTTAAGCAGTGTGGGGGAAATGAGTGCTGTGGCGTTGCAGGAGTGTTTGCTGGAGCATGATATTCTGGCGGCTGATGAATGGAAAGGGTTTTGGGATAAAGCGCGCAAGGGCTTGAAGGCTGATCCTTTGGTTGATGTTCCATCGAAGCGTAGTGAGCCTATTCGGCTTCTTGATGCTGCAAAGGCGTATGATGATGCTTGGTTTGCTGATTTTGCCAAGGAGAGTGATGTTGATAATGTGCTTCTTATGTTGGAAGAGTTGATTTCCGAGTATGATTTGGGCGATTTGAATGATGCTGGTCGGGATGCGATTCTGGACAGGCTGCATTTTGCGTTCAAGGCGGATGACACGTCGAATCCTGGGCGTCTTGCAAAAACGATGCTTTTGTCGGAGTCTTTTGGGTTAGATGAAGAGGCTTTGGGTCGGGAAGATATTCTTGAGTCATTTTTCAAGGGGGGTGCTTTTATCGATGCATCTGCTGGTATTCCGACACGATTTCTGCAGAGGTTTATCAAGGCGTTATCGGCGCATGACGAAGAGAGGTTCCGTGGTCTTGTGTTGGGTGGATTTACAAGGATGCCGCTGGCTGTCTTGAATGCGGTTATGGAGTATCTTTTGGAGACTGGTCGGAAGCAGGACATTCTTGACACATTGACGGCGGCGTTTAACAAGCGAAGTGTGGCGCCTGCGCCATTGTTATGGCTGGCGCGGCGGGATGATATTTTGACTTCTGATGGGACATTGTCATTTTACAATCTCCTGCAGCAGATGTTGTTTGCGTATGAGGGGTCATATAACGGGATGCAGTTGAAGCTGCGGAACCAGCTGGGCGTTTTGTTCCTGCAGACTGGTTGGTTGACTGGGATATTGGCGAAGCTTACGGATCTTCAGCGTGCGGATATTTTGAGGCGTGTCAAGATGCAGTCCGGATGGGAGGCATCTGATCGGCGTTCGCTTATGGGTAAGATGATCAAGCTGTATCCAGAGCTGGCGACTGTTGTGGCGACGCGTAGTGCTAAGGTGGAGGAGCCGGTCAGGCTGGGGCGTTATACGTCGTATCGTTCTTTCAGGGAGAAGCAGGATCAGCTGAAGAAAGTTGTTGATGTGGATATCCCGGCTAACAGCAAGGAAATCGGTATTGCGCGGAGTTATGGGGATTTGCGTGAGAATGCTGAGTATGAGACTGCGAAGCAGAATCAGGGTATTTTGATGAAACGCAAGACTGAGTTGGAGTATGATTTGGTGCAGGTTCAGGCGTCTGATTTCAGTCAGTATGAAGCTGACGGTGTGGGGATGGGTACATGTGTTACGCTTAAGGGTGAGTCGGGTGGCGAGAAGGTATTTAATGTTCTGGGTGAGTGGGACAGTGATGAGGGGTTGAGTATTATTTCCAGTCGGAGTGGACTTGCTGAGGTTTTGATTGGGAAGGTGGCTGGTGATACAGTTGAGTTGCCTGGTGTGGATGAGGCTTATGAGATTGTTGAGGTAGCTAAGGTCTCGGACGAGATCAAGGCCTGGATGGCAGTCATGCCTGAGGGTTGATTGGTTCTGATAGAGCCAAGGCAAAGCGAATAACCGTTTCGGAAGTTAATCGCAACTTATCTCTTTCATAGTCTGAAGCAAGAGCCTGAATAAGACCTATCTTATTGGCTAGGTCAACTTGTGTGTATCCTCGCTTTTTCCGAATACATGCAAGTCTTTCTCCTATCGTTTCTTTTCACATTTTCAATGGAGGAAGCTTTAATTTTGATCTTTTGGGCATGACGAGAATCAGTATACCAGGACCCTTTCTAGCAATCTAGTTGTTGAAATATCGTTTGATAGTTTGCGTGCAGTTGTGGCGTCGGATGGATTGGGCGAGGAAGAACCGCCTCACCCTGATGATGCGGAAGATCCTCCTCATCCTGCAAACGTTACAGAATATGCCGATAGTAATATTGACACTTCAGGTATTTTTTCACTCCATTTAGTGAATTTTTGAGGGCAAACGATAAATATGCTATAAAATAAGTTGCATTGCTCCTGAATATTGCCTATAAAATGGGTATTTATTAGCAGAAATATAGGCATAAAATGTACTTTAGAACAATTCTTGATGAGCTGGATGTATGGAGTAACTCAGCCAACCGGAAACCACTGATACTACGCGGGGCTAGGCAAGTAGGTAAAACCTCTGCAGTGAGAATGTTCTCCGAACGCTACGACGAATACCTCGAGTTCAATCTGGAACAAAAACCCGATCGAGATCTTTTTGCAAATGATCTCGATGCCAAAGAGTTGCTACAACTACTCCTCATTTCTCGACAACGTACAGGAGAAGGCAAAATTCTGATATTTATTGATGAGATCCAACAATCACCGCAAGCAGTTCAAGTTCTCAGATATTTCTATGAGGAGTGTCCGCACATCCATGTTGTCGCAGCGGGATCACTTCTCGAAATCATGATGCATAAAGAGGACATCAGCTTTCCAGTGGGCAGAGTGGAATATCGCAATATGTATCCTCTCACCTTCAAGGAATTTATGTCAGCTACGGGACAGCAGCAGCTTCTAGAACAAATTGGCTCCGAGCCGCTGTCAACCCCGCTCCATTCTCTGGCTCTAAAAAGCTTCCACCGATATGTTCTCGTAGGAGGAATGCCGGAAATTGTACAGCATTACAGTGAGCATGAGGATATTCCGGCACTCAACCCTATCTACAACAACCTGCTTACGACCTACACCGATGATATCAGCAAATATGCCCGAACTAAATTGAGCGTTCCCATACTACGGCACTGTTTGGAGATGGCTCCATTTGAGGCTGGTAAACGAATAAAATATGCCGGATTCGGTCAGTCCAACTACTCGTCAAGAGAGATCGGGGAAGCTCTCAAAACTTTGGAACGCGCCATGATTCTACAGTTACTAGCGCCCTCGACATCGCTGAGAATTCCTATCATACCAGACTTCAAGAAGTCACCCAAACTCCAATTTCTTGATACAGGACTAATCAATTACTTCGTGGGCTTGCAACAATATTTCTTTTCCGAGGAAGATCTTCAATCCATCTACCGAGGTATACTGGCAGAGCACATTGTAATGCAGGAGATTCTGGCACTGGAAGGAAACAGGCTCAAGAAAAACTGCTTCTGGGTGAGAGAAAAAGGGACATCCAATGCAGAGGTCGACCTGCTTCTACAGCACAATGAAATGCTAATCCCAATCGAGGTAAAAGCAGGCGCTGCCGGTCGACTTCGCTCCCTGCACTCGTTCATTGACCTAAGTAAGAATAAGTTTGCCGTGCGTATATCGTCAGCCCCCTTCAGTATTGATCACATTGCAACCACAGTGGGGCAAGAATACACACTAATGTCAGTGCCATTCTATCAATGCTCAAATCTCAGAGCTTTGTTTGAAAAACATATATAGGGGAAGCTCCAGCCAAGTATGGCATATAACACGAAGTAAAAATGCCGGGGGGGGGACTCGAACCCCCACACTGTTACCAGCGCCAGATTTTGAGTCTGGTGCGTCTGCCAATTCCGCCACCCCGGCGATAGAGAGGTACAGTAAATACCATATTGATTGGTAATTTCAATATAAAAGCTACGAAGCGCTTTGAATCAAAATAAATTCCATAGGAATTCCATAGGGACAACCATTTATTGTAGTGGAAACCCCTACAAGCTAATCAGGGTTTTCCCTACAAGAGAAATCAGGGTGTGCCCCTACAGACAAGACTGTTTAGTTGAGCTATTATTCTCCTAAATAAAGGGAGAGTAATATGCGTACAGCAAGACTGAAGGAAGAGGGAAAGGACTATTTTCATTGCATGACACGTATAGTTGACCGAAAATATGGTATGTGCAAAATTTGCACATACCACTCAATACGGTGTTATTATAGTGTCCGCGGAAATATTGCAAGCACGAGTGTTGAATTATGAATGAAGCTAAGATTAAATCTTTAATTGAACAGGGGGAAGGGATTTTCATTGAGTTTAAGGAGTGTCGCGCTAATCTCAGCGCCAGCGTGTTTGAAACGATTTGCGCTTTCTTAAATAGAGAGGGTGGAGAGATTCTGCTTGGCGTAAACGACAATGGGGAGGTGACGGGAATTGAACCTGATTGTGTTGGCAGGATGAAGCAGGATTTTGCCAATGCGATTAACAATCCGCAGAAGCTTAATCCGCCGTGCCGTCTCAGTATCATGGATGTTGAGTGTGAAGGCGTGACAGTCTTTTGTCTGGCAGTACCGCGAGGTTCACAGGTGCATCGCTGTAATGGGCGTATCTTTGACCGGAATGAGGAGGGTGATTACGACATTACGGCCAATCAGGCTCAGGTGACACAATTATACATGAGGAAAGAAAATGTTCATTCGGAGAATAAGATTTATCCGTATGCGGGACTGGATGAATTGGACAGAGACCTAATCGACAAATGCCGAAAGAGAGCTGTTCTTCACGGGAAGAATCATCCGTGGAAAGATCTGGATGATTTGAGTTTGCTCAAAAGCGCTCAACTTTATCAGACTGATTCGACGTCTGGAGAGAGTGGCGTGACTCTTGCGGGTTTGCTTTTGCTGGGTCAACGAGCTTCTTTGCTTTCTGCGGTCCCTCATCATCGCACTGATTTGATTCTGAGGAAAGTGAACCTGGACCGTTATGACGACAGAGATTTTGCGGATGTGAACCTTGTTGAAACCTATGATCGAATTTTGGCCTTTATTGCCAAACACTTGCCTGATCCGTTCTACTTGGAAGGTACAATCAGCATCAGTATTCGTGATGCTATATTCCGGGAAGTTGCCTCTAATATCTTGATTCACAGGGAGTATACAAATGCTTTCCCTGCTAAACTTATTATTGAACGCGGACAGGTGCGTACGGAAAACAGTAGCATACCACACGGTTTTGGCCTTTTGGATCCTGAAACATTTACGCCGTTTCCTAAGAATCCGGTTATTGCCCGTTTCTTCCGACAGATTGGACAGGCCGATGAACTCGGTTCTGGAATGAGAAACATGATGAAATACGGCACTGCTTATGGCGGCGCTGATCCTGAGTTGATAGAGGGGGATGTTTTCAGAATGATTGTCAAAACCCCTGATTTCGTGGCTCAGTCAGAGTTGGTAGAAACGCTAGGAAAGACGCTAGGAAAGACGCTAGGAAAGACGCCTGCTAAGATTTTGGAGTTATTACAACAAGACCCACATTTGACAGTTCCTGAGATGGCCGTGCAAATATTGAAGTCCGAAAGCGCTGTACAACGTGGAATTCTCCAGCTACAGGAAGCTGGACTTTTAAAAAGGGTTGGTGGACGCAAAGCGGGTCATTGGGAGGTAACGAAATAAACGAAATTTGAAACACGTGCTGAACTTATAGGTCCCGCTTTGAAGGATGCCGTGCCATCCAGACCTTGATTATTAGCATTTAGCCACCATCTTGCTCTTTAACTTGGTCATACATGTGTTTAGTTTGTCATCTTCATGCAATCGCTATCCGCGTCTTACCCATTCTTTTCGAGGGTAGATGTTGAACAGCAGTCGATCCTTCTCTAGTCTGGCAAGTATGCGGATTTTGCCTCGTTTGAGTTTGCCCCACAGGGTCAGACCTTGATTATTAGCATTTAGATATTGACAGGCTTTAGGATAGTTGAGATGTTGTGTTTATGCCGAGGCCATGGAGAATAGTTTATTCTGGAGCGAGGTATCATGTGACGTCCAGAGGCAATGGACGTCAGATGATATTTCATGCGCCGGAAGATTATGATCGATTTATTGAGCAGTTG
>JAUUYL010000048.1 GCA_030590485.1 Lentisphaerota bacterium
GGACTGAAAATCCCTGTGTCACTGGTTCAATTCCAGTTCTCGCCACCATTCCTCACTTCGTTTGTCATGGTAAACCATTTCTTTCACATATAGTTGAATTCTCTCAATTTAATGGTTTATTATGGCAAAAACAAAGAAGTGAGGAATGGTGACCCTGACGACCAGCGGGAGGAAGGGCCAGTTCGTAACATCGTGAAGAACGGAGCATTCTATGAGTATTACTTGGTACACCTACATTCTTGAATGCCGAGATAAATCCTTTTATACGGGCATTTCCGATGATTTGGAGCAAAGGGTTGAACGCCACAATGCTGGACATGCTGCGTCAGATTGCACCAGTCTTGCTGTCGCACAACTTATTTCGGGCAGTGGTGCCATTGATTTGTCAGGTTGCAGTAGCCTTACCACTCTCCTATGCGCAGAGAACGATAACCTAACCAGCCTCAATTTATCCAATGCCGTAAATCTTTTATCGTTTAACTGTCCATTAAACAGTCTCACGGGTTCTCTAGATTTATCTGTTAACACGAATCTAACTTATGTAAACGCTGCAAACAATTCCCTCGCAGAAATAATCCTAGCCGACACAAACAATCTGCCAGCTACATTTCTATATGATTCTGGCGTTACAATAAGAGAACCATAAGCCTTTCACCCCAGTGGTCCTATGTCAACTTTTCAATTTTTTCGATAAGATCCTTTGGATCAATAGGCTTGTTCACAAATTCCGTGATAGGGAGATAAACCTCATCGATATCACGATTCGTGAATTCACCAGGAAAGCTTCCATCCACATTAACAGAGCTAAGCATGATGATAGGCTTATCCTTAATGTCATCATGATGCCTTATGGTTCTGGCTATTCTGAATCCTGCCGAATCATCATCAGGAAACATTACATCCAGAATAATAACATCCGGATTGAATTGCCTGATATTATCAACCAGATCTTTATCATCATGCTGAGCCTCGACCTCATAGCCCTTGCTTTCCAATGATGCTCTTATCGCCACTACCATATCAATATCGTCATCCACCATATATACTTTCTTCATTCCTTCTCCTTTTTGTTTTGTTTTTATTCAACTAGACCAAATGGCTCCAAAGCTCTCTCGAAAATCCCCTCCGTATAAGCAATACAAAGACCGTAATTGGTTATAGGCACACCAGCTTCTTTGCAGCGCATAATACGAGTCAGCACCTGACGTCTGTTAAACGTGCAGGATCCACAATGAATCACTAAACTGTATTCAGAGAGATTTTTAGGAAAATCCTGACCAGCCCTTACATCAATATCCAGTTCTCCGCCAACATGCTGAGCAAGCCACGCAGGTATTTTGACCCTACCGATATCTTCACCTACCGGGTGATGCGTACATGCCTCGGAAATAAGAACCCTTGAGCCTGGCTTGAGATTATCTATTTCCTTAGCACCTTCAGCAAAAGTCTTAAGGTCGCCCTTGAGCCTGGCAAACAGAATAGAAAATGATGTCAATGGAATCTCATCCGGCGTGTCGCCGGCAACCTTGCGAAACGCCTGAGAATCTGTGACAACCAGAGCTGGCGGCGTCTTTAGATCACCCAAAAGTTTTCCTAATTCTCGATCCTTGACCACCGCGCAATATGAGTCGTTGTCCAACAAATCACGTATTGTCTGTACCTGCGGTAAAATCAAACGTCCTTTGGGCGCCTCAAGGTCAATTGGAACAACCAGAACCGCCATCTCTCCGGGCGGCACCAGATCACCGACGATGGCCGGCGGCTGCAAATACTCATCAGGCACAACATTGATCAGGGCCGTCTTGAATTCCGGCACACCGATCTTCTCCGTCGCGGACATCATTACCACCTGCAAATCTCTTTCCTGAAGCCGCGCAACCATAGCTTCGTCTGGTTTCATTATATCCACTTTATTAAAGACAACTATTGCAGTTATCTTATGCTCGTCAAAAAGACTAAGCAGGCCTTCTTCGTATTTATCCCAATTCTGGGAATCGGCAACCAACACCGCTACATCCGTATGCTCTACGACCTTCTTTGTCTTGCCTACCCGCATTTCACCGAGTTCGCCAGCATCATCCACTCCAGCGGTATCTATAAAGAGAACCGGTCCGACAGGAAGCAGTTCCATTGCTTTCTGAACTGGATCAGTAGTCGTTCCGGGAACTTCAGATACAATTGCCACATCCTGACCTGTAACGGCATTAAGGAAAGAGGACTTACCCGCATTCCTCCTGCCAAATATACCTATATGCAGTCTGAAGCCTTTTGGTGTCTTCTGCATTACAACGTCTCCTTTATACGCCCACTGCTTGTGTTCGCTTAACATAATGAGGAGCATCACCCCATTCTCCAAAAGCAATATTCTCGCCTGTACTGTTAACCCTGTCTGTCAAACATCCGCGACATTGAGTCGCATTCTCATCCATGCATGGCTTGCCATCATAAAGCTGATAACCCTCGCGATATCTAACATCAGTTAGATTAGGCATAATGACATTTGCGCCTGCCATTATTCCCTGCTCCCTGCCATCGTGCGCCAACGCCTGCAAAGCTGTAGTCGCGGCAATATTTACATCCTTAAGAAATAACCTCGTGAGCGCAATCATACGAAGCCCAAGCTCAAGCTGATGCTCAGGATGATAATCAAACACCTCTGCGGCTAATGGCGTATCAGAATGCACCAGATAAGGACCCATCCCGATCATATCGATATCCATCTTGCGAAAGAAGCATATATCATCAATGAGATCATCTGTAGTCTGCCCAGGCAAGCCTATCATCACGCCCGTACCGACCTGATACCCTGTGTTACGCAAGAAAACAAGGCTCTGCTTGCGCTGTGCATGGTCAGGGTCGTCAGGATGCAACTTACTAAACAGATCCGCATTAGACGTCTCTATTCTTAAAAGATAACGAGCAGCACCAGCCTCGTGCCATCTTCTGTATGTTTCTTCGGTCTGATCACCCAAAGACAATGTTACACGCAACGCTCCGTTCGTTGCCTGCCAGATATTCTTCAACGCCGTCTCCACAAAATTAATAGAATCACTATCCCTGCGTTCCCCGGACTGAAGAAGTATAGACGCATAGTCACTCTCATGTGCCCAGACAGCTGCTTCAACAATCTCATCCATCGGAATTCTAAAACGCTTAATATCTTCGTTGCTACGCCTGATCCCGCAATAACTACAATCCCTTGAACATTGATTACTGAATTCTATAATTCCCCGAAAATACACAGAAACGCCAACATGCTTCTTCTTCATTCGATAGGCAGACTCCATCAAGGCGTTTCTAAGATCCTGATCACCTGTCTCAAGCAAGAACCGCATATCATCTCGGTCAAGCTCATCATGATTCTTAAGTTTTATCAGTAATAGTTCTTTCATCTCTCGCTCTACATATAAATGTCACGGAGCCCGTCATTCACGATCTTTTTCAGTTGGGACTCGACCACAATACGTTTATCCTGCGGCAATTTTGCGATCTCGCCCTGCAACAAAACCATCCCTGCGCTTTTAGTCTCATCGGAAGCATAATCCTCAAGATACTCCGCCATGGTAAATATGGCATTTGGAGTACAGAAGTTCTGAATAAAGCCAGGAACAGCAAACTCCATAAACTGCTCACCAGTTCTACCCTGCCTGTAGCATGAAGTACAAAAACTAGGCATGTAATCATGCTGTATCAAATCCAGCATAATCTCATCCAAAGACCGAAGGTCGCCTATCTGAAACTGCTCTTTCCTTTCATCTTGCTTGTCTTTATTGGTATATCCCGCCAGCTCGACCCTAGTCCCTGCATCTATCTGAGAAACTCCAAACTCCATGACTTCTCGCCGGATTTCCGGTGTTTCCCTAGCCGTAAGGATCATACCTGTATAAGGCACCGCCAGACGAAGAATAGCCACAAGCCGTTTAAAATCCCTGTCGCTAACAGCATATTCATCATTCAGCTCGACACCATGAGCCGGCCTTATTCTTGGAAAACTGATAGTATGCGGTCCGCAGCCAAATCTATTAAAAAGCTGCCACGAATGAGTGACTAAGCCAAGCACTTCAAAACGCCAATCATAGAGACCGAAAAGCGCGCCTATACCGACATCGTCACAACCGGCTTCATAAGCTCTGGTTAAGCCATCCAATCTATAAAGGTAATCACCTTTATGCGTCTGTGCAGGATGAACAACATTATAGGTGTCATGATGATATGTTTCTTGGAATATCTGGTATGTACCTATCCCCGAGTCCTTAACAATCTTAAACCCTTCGCTGTCCATCGGTGCGGCATTGATATTTACCCGTCGTATCTCACCCTTGCCACTTTTAACCTTATAGACCTGCTTCACAGTATCAGCGATATATTCCGGCGTATAATCCGGATGCTCTCCAAAAACAAGAATAAGCCTTTTATGGCCAGCATCTTCCAATGCGGCAACCTGACCGAACAATTCATCATCGTTGAGAGTCTTTCTAACGGTCGACCTCATGCTGCGTCTGAAGGCGCAATACGTACAGTCGTTGATACATTTGTTGCCTATATATAGCGGGGCAAAGATGACGATCCGATTACCATACACCTTCTTCTTTAGTTCACGTGCGGCATCAAAGAGCTCTTCAACAAGTTCATCAGAATCCGCCGCAAGAAGCACAGCCGTCTCTTCAACCGTCAGCGGCTGTTTCTCCATGCTCTTGGCAATAATTTCGCGAACTCTTACTTCATCCTCTGATGCCGAAGCAATCAACTTACTTATGTCGTCATCATTAATAAAGTCTACGCAGTTATCTGACAATTGCCTATTCATCACAATCCGCCTTCTTTTCCGCATCCTTCAGCTTCACGGTAAACGTCGAGCCCTTATCAGGTTCACTCTCAACCTCAATTACTCCGCCGTAAAGTTCAGCCAACCGTTTCAGTATGGATAAGCCCAATCCGCTTCCTAAAATCTCGCGTGTCTTTTCGTTTCTAATCCTTACGAACTCGCCAAACAGCTTTCCTCTTTCCTCCTCGGTCATGCCGACGCCTGTATCCGCAACGCTGACAACGACCATGTCATTCAGTCGGTTAACCGCTATATCCACCGTTCCTTCATCATGGTTGTATTTAACCGAGTTGGATATCAGGTTATTAAGAATCATATCGACTTCCATCCTGTCGCCGACCATCGTCACATCTCCGCAATGGAGATTGATCTTTATGCCACGTCCTTCTGCCTCCTCCCTTACAAGTTCGACCGAATCTTCAGATGCCTGCTTCATATCAATATCAACAAGCGTCCTGTTCTTCTCACCCGACTCCAACCTAGTCATATCCAAAAGATCAACTATGAGCTTCCGCATTTGCTCAAGACGAATAAAACAACGTTCTGTCATCTCATCATACGCCACCATCTCTTCACCCATGACATGATCTTTAAATATATACAGATAGCTGGAGATGGAACTTAATGGAGCTTTCAGCTCGTGGCCCAACACACGGATAAATTCAAAGCGTACCCGCTTCTTATCTGCTTCCAGTTCACGAGCTTTCCTGGCAAGGATGATCCGAGTCGCGGCCTTGCGAACGGTATGCTTTAAATCTGCAGGAGTAAAAGGCTTCGGCAGAAAATCATAAGCACCATGCTTAGTTGCCGCGATGGCGGTCTCTATGGACGCATAAGCTGTGATCATAATCGTAAGCATGTCTGCTGTTTTCTCAGCCGTCTGATCCAGCACCTCCAGACCATTTATACCTGGAAGCTTGTAATCCAGAAGGAGTATGTCTGGTGGATTCTCCGTTATCAGCTTAACCGCCTCCTCGCCTGTCTCAGCCAATTCAATTACAAAATCAACCTGCTCGCCAACATCCGTTATATCCACAACAAAGCTTTCGAGCGCACGCTCAATACCAGCACGCATCCCCAACTCATCGTCTATTCCAAGTATTCTAAGGCTTGTCATAACATTCTAGTCCTTGAGAAGTTTTTGAAGTTCTCCCAATATCTGCTCACTTCTAACAGGCTTTGCCAACAGCAAATCCGCTTTGATCCATGAGCGCTCTTCTTCTGTTGCCGCTTCAAACTCTATCCCCGTATCGTTAGCAACACCGGTGACCAGTATGATTGGAACGTCTGGATAAAGTTTCTTACTTTTATAGCAAAGAGTGAAGCCGTCATCCGTTTCCTCCATCATAAGATCAACTATAATCCCATCCGGCTTATCCAGACTCAACATTTTCTCAGCGTCTTTCCTGCAACATGCTTTTGCTACTTTATAGCCGCCTGTCTGCAAAATGATTTCCATCTGCAGAAGAAAATCCGGATCATCATCCACTATCAATATGTTTTTCTGATTCATTATCTATACCTCTTCTTTTCTTGGCAGTTGAACTGTAAATACTGTTCCTGTAGGACCTTGATCCTTATCATCATTTGTCTCCACGCTTATGTCTCCCCTATGCATCTTTACTATGCCGTAGGTCACAGCCAGCCCCAACCCCGTCCCCTTCCCTATATGTTTAGTCGTAAAGAACGGCTCAAACACCTTGCCCCTGTTCTCCCGAGCAATACCCGTCCCATTATCCTTAACCTCGACGAAAATATTACCTTCTTCATCAGCTGCCCGAATCTCAAGAACCCCGCCGTCAGGCATTGCCGCATAAGCGTTGCTCACCAAATTCGTCAAGACCTGCAACATCTGATCAGCATCTATCTCAGCAATCTCATTCTGCATATCATTCACGATGCTCAGCTCTACATTCTCCGGCTTGACAACAGTCTGCATGCATCGGTCGAGCAGACTCAGCACATTCACCGGCTCACGAAGAACCTTGTTCTGACGAGCAAAATGCAAAAGCCCCGCAACGATCTTCTTGCATCGGTCCGCCTGTTCAGCGATCATCAACGCATCTTTCCTGTACTTACTATTGTCTTCAAGATCGTCCAACATAAGATGTGCATACATAAGAACGACACCCAGCGGATTATTCACCTCATGCGCAATACCTGCAGCGAGTTGTCCCATACTGGCAAGCCGCTCGGACTGCATGAGCGCATCCTGCGTACTCGCCAACTCCTGGTTAGAATCCTCAAGCTCACCAACCGTTCTATTCAATCTGTCAATAGTATAGGGAAGACACATCTCACTCTCTGCAAGACCTTTATGTATTGCTATCGCATGCGCTCTACAGCTGTCATATCCGCAGGCACCGCAGTTGAGCTCATCTTCCGGAACAAATTTACCCATACGTTCGAGAATCTCTCGGGTGATCTCATCATCAGGAACGGCAAGCCTCTGGTCCTGATTAGTGAACGTCCTTGAAAGATCCACTGCACTGAACCGGTCCATATCTATTTGCCATTTACTGTCATCGCGTTTCGTTACATATTCACGCACATAATTGCTTATTCTACCCCGGCGACGAAATAGAGGCTCTGCACTTTGCATCCCCGCACCCATGATGCAACCATCACAGGCAAGTACTTCAAGCAAGCGGGTTTTCATGTCACCGCTGGCAAATTCTTTTATCGCGTCGGCAAAATGCTCGCCGTTGGCACTGACAATATCATCAGCTATAAGATCTTCTTTTAGATCAGCAGCCTGCAACATGCCTCCACACAAGGGGAAAAGAGAGCCAAGTCCAGCATAGGGTTCATCAAAATCACGTGGCATAAGTTTATCCAGACCCAAATCAACCGCCTCAATCATACTGCGCAACTCTACAAAAGTTATGACCGCATCTATTTCATCTTCCAGGTTCTCATCTATACCTTCACGCTTCTTCGCCGTACAAGGACCTATGAAGACAACTCGTATCTTCTGCCCGTGCATCTTACGCAAAACCCTGGCTGTAGCCACCATTGGAGACACTACAGGGGCAAGCTTTTCCACCAGATCTGGAACATACATCTCAATATACGAAACCACAGCCGGACACGTTGTCGCGATACAAGGATCATGATCCCCATCCATTATCTCTTTATATTTCTTTGCGACCAGATCTGCTCCAAACGCAACCTCATTGACCCACTTAAAACCAAGTGCATCAATAATCCCAACAAGTGTCTTGTGGTCATAATCAGCAAACTCGGCGGCAAAACTCGGCGCTATAATAGCGGCGACTTGTATGTCTCCATCCAGAAAGCTTTGTACCAAAGGAACAGAATCGACAACCTGCTTCGCTTTTTGCGAACAGACCCTGACGCAATTGCCACAGCCAATACACCTTTCGTGCAACACGCATGCCTGACCATCAATAATCTGTATGGCCTTTGCCGGACATTCCCGGACGCAGGTGTAGCACACCCTGCAGCGCTCAGGCACAGTGTGTATTGTCTGATATATCGTATCCTTCGTCATTACAATATCCTACTTTACAACGTCTCTTTCCGTGTAAGTCGTATGGAGAAGGTGATGACTCTTCTCTCCCAGCGGTTCACCAAGAAACTCATCATAAAGTCTCTCTATAGATTCATTGCTGTGTGATGTTCTCACTGCAGAATCTTTATCCAACTTATACAAGCCCTTAAGCCTGGCTCTCACATTGTCAAGATTCGTATCAATAGGCTGACCACCACCGTTCACGCATCCGCCCTGACAAGTCATGACCTCGATAAAATGCAAATCCTTTCGGCCCTCGCGCACCTCTTTCAAAAGTTTAGACGCATTCCCAACACCGTTAACAACAGCCACCTTCAACTCAAGATCGCCTATTTTTACGGATGTTTCCTTAATGCCTTCCATTCCGCGAACGTTCTGAACATCCAATTCGTCCATCTCTCCACCTGTAACCAGATAATGCGCACTGCGAATAGCCGCCTCCATCACACCGCCGCTCGCACCAAATAGCTTGCCCGCTGTAGAACGCTCACCAAATGGTGTGTCAGCAGTATCAGGATCCAGATCCTTAAGATCTATACCGCGCATCTCGATCATACGTATTAGCTCTCGCGTGGTCAGCACCGCATCAATATCCGGATTTCCATTATTCGCCATCTCCGGACGGGCAGCTTCGAACTTCTTTGCCGTGCATGGCATGATTGCCACACTGAAAATCTTAGAAGGATCTATACCTTCCCTCTTCGCAAAATATGTCTTTATGACTGCACCCATCATCTGTTGCGGGCTCTTGCAGGTAGAAAGATTCCCTATGAAGTCAGGGAAGAACTGTTCAACATATTTTATCCAACCTGGAGAACAACTAGTCATCATCGGCAGTTTTCCCCCGTTAGTGATACGGGAGACCAGTTCAGAGCCTTCTTCCATAATAGTAAGATCAGCCGAGAAGCTAGTGTCGAATACGCGATCAAACTTCATTCTTCTAAGTGCGGTCGTCAGAGCACCCGACACATCAGCGCCAGCTTCCATATTAAAAGCCTCACCAATAGTGACGGATATTGCAGGCGCATGCTGGGCAACAACGACCACATCGGGATCATTAATCGCATCCATCACCCGCTTCACCGAGCTTTGCTCTCTTAACGCACCCGTCGGACAAACCTTTATGCATTGCCCGCAATAAATACAACTGCTTACGTTCATGCCTTCATCAAATGCCGTCGCAATATGAGTCTTGCTTCCACGTCCACTGAAATCAATCGCCGCAACGCCCTGTATCTCCTCGCAAACCCTCACGCATTTACCGCAAAGTATGCATTTCTCCGGATCACGCTCAATAGCTGGGCTCGAGACATCCTGGTGCTTTCTGTTCCTCGCACCTTTATAGCGCCTCTGCCTGACACCAAGATTCTCCGCCAGATCCTGAAGCTCACAGTTCTTGTTTCGCACGCAATACAAACAATCATCAGGATGATCCGCCAACAACAGCTCCACAATTGTCTTGCGAGCCTGAACCGCACGGTTTGAGTGAGTCTGAACCTTCATGCCCCCGGCAACCGGATACGCACAACTCGGCACCAGCCCATTCATTCCATCGATCTCCACCACACAAAGGCGGCATGCGCCGGTTGGCGTTAAGCCTTCAATATTACAGAGGGTAGGTATTTCCACTCCGGCACGACGCAATACGGCAAGAAGCATCTCGCCCTTCTCCGCCTCAATCTCCCTGCCGTTAACTTCAATGTTGATCATTCTTCTACTCCTTGATTACAGCGTTAAATTTGCACGTTGTCAGACATGCACCACAACCTATGCATTTGTCTTCCAATATATAATGCGGACTTTTTACCGCACCTTTGATTGCATCAACAGGACATTTCTTAACACATGCCGTACAGCCCACACACTTTTCCTCATCAATGCTAAAAGTAAGAAGCCCTTTACAAACACCCGCCTTACATTTCCTGTCATAAATATGATCTTCATATTCATCCCGGAAAAAGTTAAGCGTGCTCAAAACCGGATTCGGCGCCGTCTGACCCAGCCCACAAAGACTCGTGTCTTTGATCGTGTTGGCCAATCGTTGAATATAAACTACGCTTCTGAAACGCTCCAACGAGTCGTTCCCCTTTTCATCTTTACGTCCGCGACAGATGCTCTCCAATGTTTCAAGCATCCTCCTCGTTCCCTCTCTACAGGGAATACATTTACCGCAGCTCTCTCTCTGGATGAAATCCATAAAAAATCTTGCCAAATCAACCATACATGTATCTTCATCCATGACCACCAGACCACCAGAGCCCATCATGGCACCAACCGTCTTTAACGATTCATAATCGATGTCGATATCCAGATGTTGCTCAGGAATACATCCACCAGATGGCCCGCCGATCTGAACGGCTTTATACTTCTTTCCGTTTGGAATTCCGCCGCCAATTTCAAAAATGATATCGCGAATCTTCGTACCCATCGCAACTTCAACCAGACCAGTCCGCTCAACCTTACCCGAAAGCGCAAAGACTTTAGTTCCCTTGCTGGTCTCAGTACCGATCTTCTTATACGCATCCGAACCCTCGGCAACCACTACAGGAAGATTTGCAAGTGTTTCTACGTTATTGATGATAGTAGGCTTGCCAAAAAGACCCGATATCGCAGGAAACGGCGGTCTCGGTCTGGGCATACCCCTTTTCCCCTCGATACTGTGAATCAACGCTGTTTCCTCGCCGCAAACAAACGCGCCTGCACCCATCTTGATAACGATTTCAAGATTCATTCCACTATCAAAAATATTGTGACCTATAAGCCCATACTGCTTAGCCTGCTGAATCGCGACTTTAAGCCTCTCGATTGCCAGAGGATATTCTGCCCGGATATAAACATAAGCCTTTGATGCCCCGATGCCATACGCAGCTATAGCCATACCTTCCAGTAAGCGATGAGGATCGCCTTCAATAACCGCGCGATCCATAAATGCCCCCGGATCCCCTTCATCGGCATTGCAAATAAGATACTTCTGGTCAGCTACAGCCTGCTGTGCAAACGTCCATTTGCGGCCCGTCGGAAATCCGCCGCCACCGCGGCCCCTGAGCCCACTGTCGATTATATCGTCACAAAGCTCTTCAGGAGTTGAGTTCTTGACCGTATCAGCCAAAGCCTTATAACCGCCACGAGCTATGTACTCATCAACACTGCCAGGATCAATAATCCCGCAGTTACGAAGAACTATGCGTGTCTGGTGTTTAAAGAACGGATGCTCGTCAATACTAGGAACATTCTCCCAGGTCTTACCAAATTGGCCTATTACGGCATCATCCATTACTGTGCTATCAACCAGAACACCGGTCAGGATCTCTTCAATATTCTCAGGGGTCACTTTCTGGAAAGAAACACGAGCCTGCCCCGGCACCTGAATATCGACTATCGGCTCGGCAGAGCAGAGCCCTACGCATCCGGTCTCAATAATATCCGCGTCTATCTTGTTGGCTTCAAGATATTCAACCGCGGCCTTGAGCGTTGCTCCTGCGCCTGCAGCAATGCCACATGTGCCAGTACCGACAAATATGGCGGGTTTCTCGAGAATATCCCGCTTCATCAACGCGGCATAATCCTTCATCATATCAACACAAGCCTTATCGTCATGACAAATTGGTCCATCGGCGAGACACGTCACCATATCTGGACATGGATTCGCCTTGGTATGCCTACATTTTGCGCAGCAGCCATCCTCTATAAACTTCAGCATCTTACTCATTTCACATCTTCCTTGTTTCTATACTCTTCCAATATCTTCGGGACATCTTCACTCTCCAGGTTGGCATAAAACTCCCCGTTGATGGATATAACAGGCGCCAATCCACAAGCACCGATACAAGCCACCACTTCCAGACTAAAAACACCATCACCAGTCGTCTCATCCGCACCAATACCAAGCTCGCGCTCAAGGCGTTCCATGATCGACGCAGACCCCTTCACGTGACATGCAGTTCCGCGACATATTTGAATGTGATTCTTGCCGAGCGGCTTGAATCTAAACTGGTTGTAGAATGTAGCCACACCAAATATCTTACTCGACGGCAGATCCAGCTTCTTACCAATCTGCGCGACCGACTCCTTAGAAAGAAACCCTTCCGCATCCTGCACTTCCTGCAATATAGGAATAAGCGCATCCCTTCCGGCGCCCGTTCTTTTATCTAGTATAAGATCCACTGCAACACTCATCACTTCGCTCCATTTTCTTTAGAGTTATTCTGCCTGGCCATGTACGCCACCTTTTCCAATGCCATCGTCATATCCATATTCTCAACCGCAACTGACGGCCCTACACGAAGTGGCTCAGGCGCAAAATTCAGTATGCCTCTCACTCCAGCCTCCTCCAACTGCTTCGCCGCGTTCTGCGCCGCACCCACGGGTACAGCAAGAACCGCAACCGTAATCTTCTTACCTGCAACAACTACAGGCATCTCCGACATCCCATAACAACGACAGCCATGAATAACCCGCCCTGATTTTTCCGGGTCATTATCAAACACCGCCACAATTTTTAGCTTGGGATGATGCGACTCAAAAAACTGCAAAAGCGCGCGACCCAGATTACCAACACCCACAAGCGCCACCGGCGTCACATCATCGCTATCCAAAAACTCACTAATCGCATCTATCAAATTATCTACGTCATAACCCTTCTTCGAATTACCCGCACATCCGATTTCCATAAGATCACGCCTCACCTGCGCCGCAGTCCCTCTCACCATCTCAGCAAGATCATGCGAATAAACACTCATCTGTCCCGCACCCTTAGCCACCCGCAACAACCGGCGATACAAACTAAGCCTCTCTATTGTCTTTTCCGACGCAATCTTCATTCCACCTCCTAATAAATAACCGTGATTCTTTTCACGTGAGATATTCTCATACCAAAAGATCTGCGTCAATATATATTCGTGAAAAATTTCACACTTCTAAAGGGCTTGTATTCATTCCTCAACAAACGATTATACAGCCAATAACCTACCAATACAGCGGCCAGCTCCTGGTCGCCTGCAATCAAACGCATACTAAACCGCGTCTCGATACCGCTAACTTCTAATATTCGGTCCATTTCAACCAGGATTGCTCGAAACTCCCTGTAATCTTTTGCGCCATAAACATTTGCGCCATAAACTGCAGGAAGTGCTGGACAAAGCTGGGTCTGTCTGTCTATATTCATGAGTTAGCGGCAGGGGGACAGGCTCTAGATAATGGTAAGTCTGAAGTTTTTTTGAAGGGCCAACACGGGCGTCACGACGATTTACAATACGGGAACGGTTATTTGCATTCGATAGTTTCCCTGTACCGATTAGACTCAGAAAAATAATCAAATCAATATTTAACGAAAGTGACATATGATATGAAAAGATTAATTCCGACACTAACCATTGCTCTCATAGCCTCACTTATTCACGCCAGAGAGTATCATGTTGCACTCGACGGCACTGACATGAATGAAGGTTCCGCATCAAAGCCACTGAAAACCATATCAGCGGCAGCGGCAGCGGCTCAGCCCGGCGACATTATTATCGTGCATGAGGGAACCTATCGGGAACGAATCAATCCGCCTCGCGGAGGAACGTCCGACAGAAACCGAATTACATATCAGGCCGCGAAAGACGAAAAGGTTTCTATAAAAGGCTCCGAAATTGCCACAGGCTGGACTCGCGTCGAGAGCGGTGTATGGAAAATCACGCGTCCCAATTCATTTTTCGGCAATTACAACCCCTACAAGGACGTGATTACCGGCGACTGGTTCCATCGCAAGGACAGGGATCACCATACCGGCGAAGTGTATCTCAATGGGAAAGCGCTCTTTGAAGAGGTCTCGCTCGATAAGGTGAAACAGAAAAAGCTGAGCTGGTATTGTCAGACGGATGACAAGAACACCTATATCTGGGCAAACTTTACTGATCAGGAGCCCAACAAAGAACAGGTGGAAATCAATGCAAGGCCTGCGGTTTTCTATCCCGACAAACCAGGCCGCAACTACATTACTGTCCGCGGCTTCATCATGCGGCACGCTGCCACGCAATGGGCCGCACCCACAGCAGAGCAGATTGCTTTAATAGGCGTGCATTGGAGCAAAGGATGGATCATTGAAAACAACGTCATCAGCGATTCAAAATGCGTAGGCATCACACTGGGAAAGGACAGATCGTCCGGGCACAATAATGCCGAAAGTGCCGGCGGCTACAACAACGTTGTCAAACTTGCTTTAGAGGCAGGCGGCTGGTCGAAGAAGAATATTGGTTCTCATATCATCAGAAACAATACGATTCACGATTGCGGAGCCGCTGGAATCTGCGGCAGTATGGGAGCCATTTTCAGTCAAATCACAGGAAATCACATATACAATATCAACCAGAAAAAACCTTTTAGCGGTTACGAACAAGCTGGCATTAAATTCCACGCACCCATTGATGTGCTTATAAAAAACAATCGGATTCACGATACAAACAAGGGGATCTGGCTGGACTGGATGACACAGGGCACACGTGTCACTGCCAATTTGCTCTACAATAATCCCCAAGACCTCTTTCTTGAGGTGAATCATGGTCCTTTCGTAATTGATAACAATTTGTTCCTATCCGGGAATAATATCACTGAATGGTCGGAGGGGGGCGCCTATGCTCATAATCTTTTTAGAGGAAGTATCAATGGCCCTACAAAGGCGGGTCGTCAGACCCCGTATCACAAAGCGCATTCTACTGAGATTAAAGGCTTAAGCAGTATAAAAGGAGGAGACAACCGCTTCCACAACAACATCGTCACAAGCAATGGGCTGAATCGTTACAACAATGCTGAATCGCCCATGCTGGTCAATGGCAATGTATACCTCAAGAAGGCTAAACCTTTCAAGGGTGAGACAGATTTCGTGAATGAGGCCGAGTTCAACCCTCAAATCGAAATTATCGAAGAAGGCAATGCTATATATTTGAGCCTGGTTTTACCTGAGTGCCTTACCGATCAGAAAAACCAACTCGTCAAGACCGAATTGCTTGGCAAGGCTCGTGTGACTGGAGCCAAGTTTGAAAACCCCGATGGTTCGCCATTAACAATTGATTCCGACTACTTCGGTAAAAAGAGAAACAAACAAAATCCTTCCGCAGGTCCGTTTGAGAATCCAGAAAAAGAAAGTCTCAAGCTGAAAGTGTGGCCATTACATACCGCTCGATAACAAACACTGCTTTCGGCCATTTCGAATCATCACAAAATCAGCGAAGGGACAATGTTTACAAATGGACTCTCAAATGCTAGACATCATTAGTTGATTCTCTATAAGGAGTAACTGTTCTAAAGGCGAGGTTTGTTTATATGACTATAAGTTTTCGAAGACATAATTTCAATATGTTGTCTGCATTGCTGTTTTTCTGTCTTTTTTTCAGTCCTCAACACACAGAGGTAGTTGAACACCTGTCCCTCGGATCTTTGTGCTTTATCAACTCTGTCTTTGCGGAAAGCGCAGATACTAAAAAAGACAAAGCTGTCGTTGCCGGACAACATTCTGTCATCGGCAATAGCAAAGAAAATGCTAAGAACCGCACGCGTCACCCTGATGCACAATGGTTCCCTCAAGCAGGACTCGGTCTTTTCCTGCACTGGGGCATCTCCAGTGTTGAAGGCAGAAATATTTCCTGGCCCATGAAAGCCATCTTGCATCACGACATCATCACCGACAAAAAAGAGCAGGAACGCATTATTCGCGAAAAAGACTGGGGCAGGCAAATCGTCCCTGCCGAGGATTATTGGGCCTATGCAAAGCGTTTTAATCCTGAAGAATACAATCCTGAGATCTGGCTGCAAAAAGCGAAGGATGCCGGCTTTGAATACGCTGTGCTGACAGCGAAACATCACGAAGGTTTCGCTATGTGGCCCAGTGCTTACGGAAATTTCAATACTAAGAATTATATGGGCGGTAAAGATCTCGTCAAAGACTATATCGATGCCTGCCGAAAAGCAGAACTTAAAGTAGGCCTCTATTTCTCTGCACCCGATTGGTACTTCGACAAAGAACACGTCGATTTCGTCTATGGTCAAGGGCGCAAAAAGAATCCATGGATTCCCAAACTAAACTATAAATACGAAGCTGTTGACAGCATCAAAAAAGCAAGTCCGGAACACCTCAAAGCTTATGCAGAAATGACCAATGGACAAATTACAGAACTTCTGACTAAATACGGCAAAATCGATATCCTCTGGTTCGATGGTAAAATAAAAGTTGCTGACAATAAACTTATCAGCATCCAGGAAATTCGTGACTTACAACCTGGTATTGTTATCAATCCTCGCATGCACAAAGACGGGGATTTCAAAACCTTTGAACGCCACTTACCGGATAATGCACCCGTAAAAGAAGGTGAATGGGCGGAGTTCTGTAATCCTTGGAATGGTGCATGGCCTTATATCGATAGAGATTATATGCACTTCAACCGCTTTCTTTCTGAACTAATCCGCTCCAGAATCCAAGGTGTTAATTATCTCATCAGTATTGGCCCCAAGGGGAATGGCGATCTCGATTACCGTGCCTATAATGAAATGGAAAAGCTCCAGGCCTGGATGAAGATCAACAAAGAATCTATCTATTGTGTGAGCAAACTCGACAAAGGCGAGTCCTGTTCACGTTATGCCAGTCAAAAAGGCAAGTATCGCTATGTTTATCTCTTGCCCGAAGACAATCGAAAGGATCGCCAATTCAAAGACGAGCTCGTCACTTTCAAGGGTATTACCAAACCAAAGTCAGTTACCATCCTCAATGGTAACGAAACCGTTGAAAGCAACTTTTCCAATGGCATTTTAAGAATCAAAGTCAAAGCATCCCAATTAACAAAATATGCCGATGTAGTGAAAATTGAATTATGAAATCTTATGAACTCCTTAGTAATTATGGCAAAGATTAGATTCTCAACATCTCTACTCACTTAAACTCGAGGAATATTTCTCGTGAAAAAAATATTTTGCATTCTATTATCCAGCAGCTTACTACTTTTCAGCTACGCTTCTCAAGAAAGTTCGAACTATGCAAAAAGCTTAGAAGCAAGTCAACGAGAATTCCAGGAACACCGTTTTGGCATGTTCATCTGCTATAATATCATGTCCTATGGAGCTCGCTGGACTCAAGCCAATTACCCGATTAATAAAATCGAAGGAAACACAAGATAATGAATCAGTAGCACCCCATAGGATGCAGACTGTAGGTAAATAGACTGTAGACTGTCAGGAAAAAGACATTTTTATAACCCTTTACCATAATATACGTTTGATAATTCTGAGTGTAGATTAGAGCTATGGGTTTCAAAACTTACAACCACTTTGCAGAACACATGTTACAACAATTAGGAGAATGTGCTTGAAAAAAGAGCATACACTAGTTGTCCCTATAGAGTTCGGATCGCTGGTTTACGACCGCCAAGTCAGCTCGATCTTCTTTCCGTTTTGTTCATTTTTGGCGTCCATGCAGCGGAATTCCAGTGTTATTCCCGTAGTGCCGAGCCTTGCCAGTATCCATGCCGTTGGCACGCTCCTGCGAAACGTGCAAGCCGTCGCGGGTAGGCCTATTATGTGTACTCCCTTGTACATTTGAATCCGATAGAGGTGGTCGTGCCCGTGGATGAACGCCTTGACGTGTTTGTGATCGGCCAGTATGTCCCGTAGGGCTTGGCTGTCTTTAAGTCCCTGCGGTTTTCGTTTCGAGTTGGCATCGGGGATATCATTAAGGTTATGGTGGGCCATAATGATCGCCGGTTTGTTGGCGTGTTCGGCTAACGCTTTCGCCAGCCATTGTAACTGTTTCTTTCCCAATAGCCCAGTTGATGACCTGGGCTTTTCGAGTGAGTCGAGCAGAAACCAGTTAGCCCGCGGCGAAGAGAGAATTGAAATGTGCTTTCCGACCACTGGTATTTGGGCGGTTTCAGCTGTCGCCAGAGCGGCATACAGATTTTGGGTGTGATCATGGTTCCCAACGATCAGGTGGATCGGTATCTTTGCCTCGGGTAGTTTACTTACCATCGGAGCGAACCGTTTATATTCGGCGGGTGTCCCTCTCTTTTCGGCCAGGTCACCGCAGATAATGGTCCCGGCGGGGGCGGTCTTCATGTCTATGACCTGGGTGACGGCCTTGCGGAAAAGGTCGGTCGGGTTTGCACCAGCGAGCATTAGCGTTTTCGGATCGGCTGGCACATGCGTATCGCTTAGTAGCGCGAAACAATGCGGATCGATTTTCAGTTTATCGGCGGCGCTGGCCCGCGTACCCAGCAACAAAACCGCCGTCGCACTGGCGGTCCCGGCTAGGAAACCACGTCGTGTTATTGACCCCAGATGGATTGGCATATTTTTATCTCCTCTAATCGTTGGCAGATTCAAGTCTCTAACGTGACACGTGCACGTTAGAATGCGGAACTATCCGCACTATGGTAGAATACCACTCGAGTGGTTTGATGTCAAAGAAATACAGAAAATACAAGGGACACACCATTAATAAAGAATGCCAAATATTATCATCCTTCGCAACCGTGTTTTGCGTGAATTTACCAAGGATTAGGCATGGTCATTGAGAATTTGTCTAGCTCAGCCGAGCAGAGAGAGGTTACACCTTGCCATATTCCTTCAGTCTTGCTGTTCGCATATCATCCTCCCTTTATTTAGAAGAATAATAGTGCAATCCAACAATCTTGTCTGTAGAGGCTCACCCTGCCTGCCCGCCTATAGTTGCGCCATATGGCAATACCTCTGTAGGGAAAACCCTGATTAGCTTGTAGGGGTTTCCACTACAATAGTTGGTCTGTCCCTATGGAATTTTATGGAATTTCACCCTGCCGTGTACCACGTTGCTCGACCTTTGCCGTGACGATTAATTCGCCCTGATGCGACTAATTCACGAAGCCTTACTTTCAAGGTGTTTTGATTTCCACCTGTCGCTTTTACCATTTCTGCTATCGTCATGCGTTCATTACGCAACAGCAGTTGAAGAACTTCTAGAGACAGCTGCGACAGATCTTCATCACCTGAGGATTCTTCGATTTGCACTTTTGCCGCTATATTATTTTTCTGTTTTTTCAAGCAACGCAAAAAGAATCCCAGCCATGGTTCCCAGTCAGGTATCTCTGTTTTAAGGGTTGTTTGTGTCCGGCGTAAGGCTTTGTAGTATAAATCCTTGTTCTCTTCGACCACACTTTCTAAAGAGGCGAACGGCACATAACTGTATCCTGCCTTAAGCAGCAAAAGCGTGGTCAGCACACGGGATAATCGTCCATTCCCATCCTGAAATGGGTGGATAGCCAGAAACACAACAATGAACACGCCAATAATCAATAAAGGATGGAAACTTTCTTCGGATATGGCCTTATTTACCCACGCCACCAGCTCCTCCATTTCGCGGGGTGTATCAAAAGGCGTGGATGTCTGAAATACAACACCAACTTCATTCCCGTCCGCATCCATAGCAACGACATGATTATCAAGTTTCTTATATTCACCCCGGTGGCGAACGTCTTTTTCACTGTGGCGGAGCAAGACTTGGTGAAGCTGGCGAATATGGTTTTCAGTGATAGGCATGTCTGCCCAAGCCTGAAATATTAAGTCCATAGCCTCTGAGTAACCTGCAACTTCCTGCTCATCACGGGTTTTAAAGGATGTCATGGTGATATTAGACAGGAGTGCTTCAACTTGGCTATTCGATAGCTTCGTGCCTTCTATGCGGGTAGAAGAGCCAATACTCTCAATCGTCGCCACCCTACGGAGCTGGTTTAACCGCTCCGGCGACATTGTTTTCATCGTTATCCACTTGCCTTTGAACTCATCAAGCTCGGCTATTAACTTGAGAAACTCCTGGCTAACGTTAATCTGAGGATCTACCATAATTCACCTACTATACCCGATTTCATACCCGAAAATACCCGATTATACCCGATTTGGCAAGAAAAGAATCTCGATTTATCTAGTGTTTGAGGAGAATGCCCGAACTAACGTTTATTCAATGAAATTAGGTGTGGATGAATTTATTGACACTTCAGGCGTAGCTGAAAGCGAAGCCTGGAAGTTCAATAAAAAGCTCATTTTTGACATAAAAATGCATTGGAAGTTACAAAGTCTTGTCGGTAAGCGACCCTCCTACGCCTTCGCTTCGCTCCTGGCTACGGCGCGGCAGGCATAGATTTGTCGATTTTGTGTAAAACTGACAAAGAAATGTGATGGAGCGGGTGGGGGGAATCGAACCCCCGTCGCTAGCTTGGAAGGCTAGAGCTTTACCACTAAGCAACACCCGCCTAAAGGAAATCAGACACTAGTCAATATCTGAGTTCGAGTCAAGTGCGTTTGATTTGGCGGGTTTTTTAGGGGTGCAGGACACGAAAGTTACCTTTAAGCAGCATTTCGTTGCTCCCAGTATTCTTCGAAGAGTCCTCCGAGAACGGCACATCGAGTTGAAAGAACATTTTGAGCGCCGTCTACATGCCAAAACA
>JAUUYL010000043.1 GCA_030590485.1 Lentisphaerota bacterium
CCGTCGCGTTCTTCTTGTGTCTGCTTATTCATAAGTACCTCCTGTATATGTATATATACAGTATCATATCAAAAAAACACTTTGCAACACCTTTTTTATGAATTTGTAACTTTCCTGTCCTGCACCCGTTTTTTAGCGAATTGCGCAACATTAAATGTTACCGAAGCAAATCTTAGAGAGGAGCTGGCTTTATTCATCATTCGTTATTCGACATTCATCATTCAATTCTTTACCCTCGCTCACATGAACAAGCATCAGAAACCGGATCGCTCATTCGCGTGGCTGAACGTCACACAGTTCTTCGGCGCCCTAAACGATAATATTTTCCAGATGCTAGTCATATTCTTTCTCTCAGCATTGATTGGTGGAGGCACCAAAGCACAAGCGGATATAATGGCCTCAGCAATGATCTATTTTGTGCTCCCGTTTCTTCTCTTCTCGCACGCAGCAGGAGTCCTCGCAGACCGCTTTAGCAAACGCAACGTAATAGTATCCACAAAAATAATCGAACTGGTCGTTATGCTGGGCGGACTACTCGCCGTCTATTGCGCACAGCCAGCATTCTCAAGCGCCATAATGTACGCAATGATCTTCCTGATGTGCACTCAAAGCGCTTTCTTCGGTCCTTCGAAATACGGGATAATCCCGGAACTAGTCAAACGCGATAAACTTTCACAGGCAAACGGTCTACTCGTAGGATTAACGTATTTCGCAATTATTCTCGGAACCTTCTTGCCCTCTTTCGTCGTTGATAAGCTTTTTCCTGACAATTATACCATACTTGCATCTGCCTGCGTCCTGATCGCCATAGCCGGACTTCTGAGCTGCCTGAATATCCGAAAGACCGAAGCTGTAAATAATACCGATAGAAAGTTCTCGCTCATGTTCCCCGTCGAAATGGTCAAGACCCTCTACGGACTACGCGCGAATCGACACCTTTTGATGACCGTTCTCGGTGCCGCCTATTTTCTATTCCTCGCTGCTTTTATAAAACTGAACATCCTTATCTACGGGCAGGAACACCTGCACCTCACCCAGGCTCAAAGCGGTTACCTTTTCCCAATGGCGGCCCTTGGCATAGGCATCGGAGGAATCACGGCAGGGAAACTTTCAGGGCGTAACATAGAATTCGGAATTGTACCCATCGGTGCGGTCGGGCTGGCGGTCTGCTGTTTTTTCTACGGCGCCATTCCTGAAAGCGTACCAGCAGCATTGGCAATCACCTTCTTTGTTGGAATCTCAACAGGACTGTTTATAGTTCCCCTTAACTCATTTATTCAATATGCCAGCCCTAAAGGTAGGCTGGGAGAAGTACTTGCCTGTCAGAACTTTCTGAGTTTCCTTGGCGTGATGCTTGCCGCCGGAACCCTCAAGCTTCTCACCGGCATCCTGGATGTATCCGCCGCAACCTCTTTTACCATCGTGGGGTTCCTGACAATTGCCCTCGCAATCGGAGCAACAATCATACTACCCGACTTCCTCGTGCGCTTCGTTATACTGATCCTCACCAGACTCGTCTACCGCATCAAGGTAAAGGGCATCGAGAACCTTCCGGCAGAAGGCGGCGCCCTGCTCGTACCCAACCATGTGACATGGATCGATGCTCTGCTCATCTCCGCCACACAACAGAGGCGCATACGCTTCATCATGAATCGCAAAGTCTACGACAAGTCTTTCTGGATCAAGCCAATACTCAAACTCATGCGGGTCATCCCTATAGCGCCCGAAGACGGACCGCGCGCTATCGTTGAAGCTTTCAAACGAGCACGCGCCGCGCTGGATGAAGGATGGATCGTCTGTATATTCCCGGAAGGCGCACTCACACGCAACGGAAAGATGCAACCATTCCGAGCCGGCTTCGAAAGAATCGTCAGGGGCACAGGGGCACCTGTCATCCCGGCATATATTGGCGGCGGATGGGGCAGTATATTCAGCTATTATCATGGAAAACTCTTCGCGTGGCCGCCCAAACAGATTCCTTACCCCCTGACAATCGTATATGGCAAACCTCTACCTGACGACTCTACGCCACAACAAGTCCGTCTCGCCGTGCAAGAACTCGGTGCCGACTATTTTGATTACAAGAAAATCCGACAACGCAACCTACCCTATCGCTTTGTCAAAAACGCAAGACATTGCTGGGCTCTTCCTTCCGTATCCGATACCACCGGCAAGAAACTCGACTTCGGCAAAACGCTCATTTCTTCCATGGCTCTGAGTCGCCTCCTCGACCGCAAAACCGAAGAACAGGATAAAATAGGCGTGCTTCTCCCCAGCACAGTCGCAGGAGTAATCGCCAACGCCGCTATTGCCCTGATGGGTAAAACCTCAGTGAACCTCAATTTCACCTCCTCGCAATCCGGCATCGACAGCGCCATCAGCCAATGCGACCTCAAGACAATCATAACCTCACGAGCCTTTCTGGAAAAACTTGATGGACTACAACCAGGCGAAAGTGCCGTATTCATGGAAGACTTGGTTAAAGAAATCTCGGGTGCCGACAAACTAATCAGCATAATCAAGGCCATTTTTGTGCCAGTCAAATATGTGGCCAGAGGCTGCTCAACATGCGGGCCAGACGATATCGCAACCATCATATTTTCATCAGGCAGCACAGCAGAACCCAAGGGCATAATGCTGAGTCATCACAATATCCTCTCCAACATCGAACAGATATCAGACTTGTACCATTTTAATCCGAGTATCGGCCTGTGCGGCGTCCTGCCCTTCTTCCATTCATTCGGCTACACAGTCACTCTATGGTGCCCACTGATCACCGGCGCACGAGCCGTCTACCACCCAAACCCGGTCGACGCACCAAAGATCGGCGAGATCATACGGGAAAACAAATTAAACATGCTTTTTACCACGCCCACATTCCTCCTTGTCTATATCCGCAAGATAAAGAAGGAAGACCTTGCATCCCTGAAAATCATCATGACCGGCGCGGAAAAACTGAAGCCGAAAGTAGCCCAATCGTTCAAAAAGAAATTCGGCATCGAACCGGTCGAAGGCTACGGCACTACAGAACTATCGCCTGTTGCCTCCTGCAACCTGCCTGACACCACGAAGGACGGCTTAACACAAGTCGGCAATAAGCAGGACACCATAGGCCATCCCGTACCCGGTGTTGCCGTACGCATCAACAATCCCGACACAGGCGAACTTATGCCTGAAGGCGAAGAAGGCATACTCGCAGTCAAAGGACCAAACGTAATGATCGGCTACCTTGACAACCCGGAGAAAACCGCCGAAGTACTGAAAGACGGATGGTACGACACAGGCGATATGGCAAAGCTCGACAGCGACGGCTTCATTACTATTGTCGGCCGAATGACACGCTTCAGCAAGATCGGAGGCGAAATGGTCCCGCATATCGCCATTGAAGATAAGCTGATTCAGGAGCTCGGCAGCATCCATCAGGTCGTCTTTGTCACCGCCGCAGAAGATGCGAAAAAAGGCGAACAGCTGGTTGTCCTGCACACCGACGAAGCCGGTGACGGCGATGAGTTATACAAGATTATCCACAAAAGCGATATGCCTAACCTCTGGAAACCGCGTAAGGACAACATATTCAGAATAACGGAAATGCCCACACTCGGTTCAGGCAAACTCGACCTCAAACAGCTCAAAGATATGGCAACCGAGTTCGTCGAGAACAAACCCGGCATCGGACAGAGAATAATAAACACCATCAGGGAAACGCTATAAGGTGGACGGTGGTCATCAGCCTGCGGCTGATTAATATCGAATATCGAATACTGAATGTCGAGACGACCAAAGGGAGGACAGCCAGTAGCGAAGCGGCAATATCGAAGGGTCGAGGCCACGGCTTGCGAGGACTCCCCTATCCCTCAGCCTATAAGCTCTTCACTTCGAAATTCAGAATTCGACATCCGATATTCGATATTCGATATTCGATATTTCTTCCCCCTATTCCCTCTTGCCTATTGCCTGTTGCCTGTTATATCCTGTTTTCAAACAGGATATAACATATGTCAGACATCGCATGGTCAGTTTTAAGAATAATCGCCGGAGTCTATGTCGGACTCTGCGCCGTTTTGTTCTTTATGCAAAAATCTCAGATATATGCACCTGACCGTGATGTCGACTCATCACCTTCTGACGGCGGAATGAAATTCGAAGACCTGCACCTGTCCGTATCAAACGGCGAAACAATCCATGCATGGCACATCCCTGCTAAAAACGAAACCAGATCAACTATTATCTTCTGTCATGGCAACGGCGGCAATATCGGCGGCCGAATCGGATCACTTCAGGTATTCCATAATATGGGCTTTAACGTAATGATCTTTGAATATCAGGGCTACGGTGACAGTACAGGCGAAACCACCGAAAAGAATACCTATAATGATGCCATGACCGCATGGAACTACCTTATAAAGGAAAAGGCCCTACTGCCCGAAGATATCATTATCTTTGGCCGCTCGCTCGGTGGCGCAGTTGCCATTCAACTGGCAGAACAGGTTCAGCCCAAACTTCTGGTGACAGAATCTGCTTTTTCCTCCGCACCCGACATGGCTGCGCGAATGTTCCCGTTCCTGCCGTCCCGAATACTCTGCAGATACAAATACAATAACGTCGAGCGAATAAAAAACATCCACTGCCCTGTAATCATCGCGCACGGCCGCGAAGATAATACCGTCCCATACGCTCTCGGCAAAAAAATCTTCGCAGCGGCAAACGAACCAAAACATTTTGTAGACCTCGAGGGAGGACATAACGCAGGAGGCATCGATATACACAAGGAATTTCAGGATCTTTTCAAGAAATTGGCAACACCTAAAGGAGACATCTAATGGACGAAGTAATCGCCATCGTTTTAATGATTTGCATACCCCTTCTCTCCCTGATTGTCCTACCCATAGTCATACTTGTAAAGATCAGTGGTATTAAGAAAGAATTGACGGCGATCAAAGAACGTGTCTACCACGTTCCAACATCCGCACCAATTCCAGCAAAGGAAGAACCCACTCCTGCTACTATCCTTGAATCTGCGCCCGAACAACCAGCTGTCACCCAAACACCCAAGCCGGCACCACCACCACTGCCGCCTATGCCGACAAAACAAGCTCCGGAAGAAAAAAACAAAGTCGTATGGGAAAAACCGCAACCCACCGCAGAAAACCGTATTTCAATTGCAGCGGCTGAGAAAAAATCAAAGCTGATGGAGTCAGTCAACGAAATCCTCACGAAGACATGGAACTGGATCGTTTACGGCGCAGAGAAACGTCCAACAGATGTATCTATGGAATACATACTGGCAAGCACCTGGCTTCCTCGTGTAGGTATCGCCGCTTTTTTCTTTTGCGTCATCTTCTTCCTGAGGTGGTCAATGGAACGCAACCTGATATCCAATATCGGACGCGTGGCCATCGGCATTATCTTCGGCATCGGAATGCTGGTCAGCGGCATCAAACTGCTTGGTAAAAAATATCATGTCATCGGCCAATGCCTACTCGGCGGGGGCATTCTCGTGCTCTACGCCTGCGTCTGGGCCGCCAGCCCTATGATGTTCAGCATCATATCAATCACCACCGCGTTCGGACTGATGATCCTTGTAACCGTCACCGCAGGGTTTCTTTCTGTCCGAACCAACTCTATGCTTATAGCAATAATCGGAATAATAGGCGCCTTCCTGACGCCGGTCCTGCTCAAAACACCCGACCCTAACCTTACGGCCTTCTTCTCTTACCTTCTAATGCTCAACCTTGGCATCCTGGGCATCGCTCATTACAAACAATGGCGCCTGCTGAATTATCTTGGCTTCATTTTTACATATGCACTGTTTTACGGAGCTTGGCAACACGGTCCATATAACCCGGAACGCCACTTTAATCTTGCCATCTCTTTTCTTACCCTGTTGTTCGTGATCCATTCATCACTCGTCTACATGTACAATATACTGAAGTCGAAACATTCAACAGTGCTGGAAATAGTGCACCTTGTTGCCAATGCCGGCGTTTATTCAATATTCGCATATTTTCTTATCATGAAAGTGCACGACAAGCCTTACCCGGCAGTGATGTCAATCGGCCTTGCCGTGTTCTTTATCGTACACGTGCTTGCATTCCTGAAAAGAAAGCTGATCGATCGCAATCTTCTTCTCGTCCTGATCGCGTTGAGCGGAATCTTTACCGCATGGACCCTTCCTCTCGTATTTGAAAAGGAATCGCTGACCATAAGTCTCTCTCTTTTCGCACTCATGCTCTTCTGGCTAAGCAGAAAACTGGAAAGCAACTTCATGCAGAACCTTGGCTATCTTGCCTACCTAGTGATATTCGTACGCCTTCTATTCTTCGACATGCCGCGAAATTTCGACTTCAAGCCAACACTATCGACTACTATGAGCGTCTACTGGAAAGCCATGGCTCAACGCCTATGGACATTCGGCACATCCATAGCATCCGTTATTACGGCGTTCTACCTTCAAAGAGGCAAACTAAAGATTTCCACGTCGGCTCTGGACAGAAAAAACGATATGCCGAATGCCATCAAAAAGAACGCCGTCAGCCAGGCGTTCTACTGGTGCGCCGTAATCTTCATATTCCTCTTCCTTAACTTCGAAATGAACACCATGTTCTCTCACTACATGCCGCTCCGCCTGCCGATGCTGACAATACTCTGGTGCGGAATGGCCGGCTACTTTCTGTGGAAATATATTACGGACTCGGAAAACACTTCCGGCATATTTAACGTAATGGTCATTTTCCTGATGTTCGCATTTCTAAAGATATTCATCTTTGACCTCAGATCATGGAATTTCTGCGACTCTCTGTATTACAATATAGAGTACAATGGCCTGTACGCGGGAATGAGGTTTCTTGACTTCGGTGCCGTGATGGCTCTTTTCTTCACAACATGGTGGATACTCATGGGACGCGGCGACCAGAAAAAGATCGCATATGGTTTCGGATACGGCGGACTTCTCCTCTTCTTTGTGTATATATCACTGGAAACGAATAGTCTTCTTCACTGGAAAGAACCGGACTTCCAGTCAGGCGGCATTTCAGTCCTGTGGGCAATATTCGCGATAAGCTTTATCATCGCAGGAATTTGGAAAAATATCACACCGCTGCGATTTCTAGGTCTGATTCTTTTTGTGATTGTAGCTGGAAAAGTGTTCATGCTAGACCTGAAAGATATGGACATGATCTACAGGGTCATAGCCTTTATGGTTCTTGGTGTCACGCTACTGCTGGGCTCGTTCGCATACATCAAGAGTAACAAGAAATTTATTAAAGAGTGAAACGTAAAACGTGAAGAGTAAAATTCGAAGTTAGGAAATGAACATGAAGTCATTACAGTTATCTTACCTATGCATAATACTAAGTTGCACTGTGGTATTTGCCGGAATACCAACGTCTGATTTTCCTCTACAAAAACAACTCAAGCCGCCAAAAACAATCAAACGGGATGTGGCGTCAGCCGAACTGGACGAGCAAGTCCTCTTGCAAACGAAAGATAACTATTCCAACGTTCGCATCTTCGACATCAACAACGTAGAGATCCCATTCCTAGTACGCAGTAAACGGAGGAAGAAATCTGTCATCCAGGAATACTCAGTCTCCATGAACAATATCTCGCTGAAGGAACTGCCCGACAACAAAATAGAGATTGTCCTGGCTCAGAAAAACGACTCGCTGGCCTCGCCGGACGTAATTGTTTTCTCAACCCACTTGAAGAATTTCGAGAAACAGGTAACCGTCTACGGGAGCAAGGATCAAACCAACTGGAAACCTATAATAGAAAACAAACCAATTTTCGACTACTCGAGATTCTTCGATATCACAAACAAACGTGTCGAAATCTCAAATGCGAAATACAAATACTACAAGCTGACCATATCAAACATCTCTCAGAAACAAGATTCACCCATCGTCAACATCGCAAAAGACACCAGGAAAGACGGACTGTTCAGCGAAATCGAAAAAACAAGTTTCATGCGTAAGGATTTCAAGATCGACAAAATCAGCTTTCTTGCCAAAAAATCTTTTGAGGTCAAGACCAGCCAGATCAAAAGAGACTACACAGTTCGTAACCTTGAGTCCAAGAATCAGTCCGACGGCAAAGAGACCATCGTAATCTTGTCTCTCGACAATGTGCCGCTGACTAAACTCACCCTGCTAACAGACGACTCTAACTTCAGCCGCTCAGTCCGCCTTGAAGGATGCGATAATCCATCCAGCTCTATGTCATGGAAACATGTTGCCTGCACAACTCTGACAAAGATACGAATGGGGAAGTTCAGTCAGAACAGCACCAGCATCAATATCAGCAACGCCGTTCGACATAAATATTATCGACTGACGATAACAAATCACGACAGCCCGCCCCTGACAATCAGGTCCGTCAAGGCAGAGGGCGAAGTACATGAAGTAGTGTTTTTCTGCAAAGATTCCATGATATACAGCATGCTCTATGGTGGCACCATATCAACCCTTCCGAAATACGACATCTTCGATGTTCTCCGCAGAACCGACGGGGAAGATACCGACAGCTACTCGCTGGGAGATGAAGAGAAAAATCCCGACAGCACAGACGGCGGCGCAAAGTTCTCACTAAACAGCAAGTCTCTTCTCGTAGTCGTCATCGTCATAATGATAGCCGCGCTTTTATGGGTAATCACAAAAACAACAAAGAATATTGATCAATTGACGAAAGAGGATGAATAGGCTGTGGACATCAGCCTGCAGCTGATTAATATCGAATATCGAAGGGGAGAGGGAGCGCGTCCCCGCGAGCCTCATTTCTGCCCATAAGCCTATCCGGTTAATCCTGTCTAAAATACCCCAGAGCCCATAATACCACCCCTTCGATATTCGATATTGGACATTCGATATTCGATATTCTATTCTTCCCCCATGAGCGAGCAGTTTCAAGGTGACAAGAAAGTAGGAGTATCACTTTTACATGCCCCGGAAGAAGTTCTTAAAAAATGGCTCCTTCCTATGGTGCCCAAAGGTGTCGAAACATATCACCTCACACTGACCACCATCATATGGAGTCTGCTCCTGATGTTCTTCGCGTTCCTCGCATGCAGCGATATTCGCTGGATGTGGGGAGCTTCCCTCATGATAACATTCCAGTACATCACCGATCTCCTCGATGGAGCCATCGGCAGAAAGCGCGATACCGGTCTCATTAAATGGGGCTACTACATGGACCACTTTCTGGACTACATCTTTCTCTGCGCAATACTTATCGGCTACTCACTACTCGTGCAGGACCAACACAAATACATTCTCTTCTTTATCCTCGCCCTTTTCGGCGCGTTCATGGTGAATTCTTTCCTTTCATTCGCCGCTACAAACGAGTTTCAGATAGCCTACCTGGGAATAGGTCCGACAGAGATCAGAATCGTATTCATACTCGTCAACACCATACTAATTTTCCTAAGCGGAAACATGTACGCCGAAAAAGCACTCCCCTACGTTCTCTGGTTCTCTACCTTCGGCCTGTTTGTCGCCGTCTACCGGACACAGGAACATATCTGGGATATCGATATGAAGAACAAGTACGGTGATGACGCCGTGCTCAAAGCGAAGACCAAAGAACATTCGTTCATGGACCACGAATGGTCGCTCTATCTCTCAAAACGCAAGATAACCAGAAACCTCGGGCTCAGCTTCCTGATTGCATTCATAGCGCTTGCCATCCTGATGACGCGCCTATTCGCTCCTTACCACCGCCTGATCGCAGGCGTCATATATGCAGCAAGCTGGGGACCATTCCTACTCTCATTCAAGGATCGCATAGCTCTACTCAGAAAGAGGCGTAAACAGCTCAAGGGCATCATCCGTCCCCATCTGCCATATATAGGCGTTGCAATCCTACTCATCATCTCCGCCTATGTAGCGCACGTGCTGGTACCCGTTCAGGATACTAAGCTGATTAGAATGACCGAAAAGGATCTCAGCGAAGAGCTCAAATCCGATTTCGACAAGATAATCATCCTTAACAATAATATGGACTCCCTCATGCAATGGTCTGACGACATGAGAATCCTCTCCATACCTGTCGCGGAACTCACAGCCAAAGACAAAGTAAGAATTAAAGACCTCTGGATACAGTTTGCGGACCTTTCACTGGAGCTGGACATCCTGAAAAGCAAATACAAGGGCTTCTATCAGATCGACCGAATGGCGAAACGTGAACTCCACGCCGACGCTTTCTTCGTTCAGTTCGCGGCATTTGTAACACAATACCGCTCGTCATGGGTGCTGGCAGGAAAAGTGGAAAAGAACGAATTTTTAGGAACATTTCTTAACGAGGCTATTCCTGAACACACGATCCCGGCCAACACCTACACCAAAATCCGTCAACGCCTGACCAACCAGCAGGTAATGATTCGACTCAACGCCTGGGCATGCTATTTCCCGCTTGTAAAGAAAGACCTAAAACACCACAAGGCCCTCGTCGACAACATTGAGAAACGCACCGAAGGCATATATCTTGCCATTGCAAAACAGCCGTCTTTACTGGTAAATAATCCGCGTGACTTCTTCGAGACAAAAGCGTTTGGCGCATGGTTCCCTTTCCAGCAGGAGATTGCCACACACATCGGGCGTGTCAGGTCGCTCACGCATGAATACAGGATCACACAGAATCATATACAGCAATACCGTTCCAAGCTCCAGCCGGGCGACGTAATACTTGAACGACGTAACTGGAAGATGTCGAACACAGGTATCCCCGGTTTCTGGCCGCATGTCGCTCTGCACACAGGCACCGCAGAAGAATTTGATGCGTTCTTCAAGGATCTGCCCATGCTGAATGGGCAAGCACCCATGGAATACGTGAAAAAGCAATACCCGTTAGCGTATCGCTCTATGATGTCGGTCGACAAGAACGGTCATGAACACGCGATAATCGAAGCTCTTGAACCGGGCATCATATTTACATCATGTGAATTCAGCCTCCACGCCGACTATATCGGTGTCATCCGCCCTCGCCTTTCCAAAGAAGAGCTCTTCACAGGCCTCCTCAACGCATTCTCACATTTCGGCAAACCGTATGACTTCAATTTCGACTTCGCTACCGACGCCAGTCTTGTCTGTTCCGAGCTGATATACAAAGCGTTCGGTGATATGCCTGGTATGACACTTACCCCCGCCCTCTTGAATGGCCGGCTATTGATCAAGCCAAACTACTTCGCTAAGAAATTTGATTTGGAATTCGAGACCGACAAACAGGAGTTTGATTTCGTGATGTTTATCGACTCAAGCGAGAAGGTCAAAGACGTTTTCGCTGGTGACGCAGAATCATTCAAAAAGACCTGGCAACGGCCAAAATGGGATATCCTGATGGACTAAAGCTCAAGTTCTATTGCTTCGTGACCATCTTCCCAGTTCTTAAACCTATGCAGAAGGTAATTAATTTCCGTTGCCTGCTTTCGTTCGTTTTCTTCTGCCGATTGCCGAAGTCGATTTCGTTCAATAGTCTTCTCTCTTTTCCATATCCGAAGAATAATGTCTTTAATCGCATCGCTTCTCGAAAGCTCATTCCCGCGCACCTTGGCAGGTGCCTCCAGAATGCCGGCGGCAAAGGTCTGTATCTCACCAGTTTCATCAACATACTCCCGAAGCTCTTCATCTATCGAACGACCTGTCTTAACAGTGTTGAGTGATGCTTCAACCACTTCGCGACAACAACGATCTGAAATCATATCCAATGGCAAATATTTCGCCACAAGCTCACCGATCTCAGGGATATCTGCAACATGAACCATATGCTCGCAGAGCTCTACTTCTTCTACAGGTCTGTTCTTTATCTCTGTCTTCTGGACAACAACCTCCGGCTTCGCCTCCCGGACGCGAGTTTTCTTCACTTTCTTTAAGTCATCCTGCAGAGCTGATGCCGGAATACCCAAGCGTTCCGCGGCCTCCTGGATAAGTTTCGCTCGCTGCACAGCACTTGAGCTTCGGCTGATAGTCTCAAGTATAGCCTTCGCAGTACGCATCGTCCCTATCTCTGAATCTGTGTTCTCGCGCTGAGACAGAATATCTACCTGAAATCCTACCGCCGAGACAGCATTCTTTATAATCCTTCCAAATGCTTCCGCCCCATTTTCACGTATAAAAGTGTCCGGATCACTGTCGCCGGGCAATTCTGCCACGCGAACCGCCAGCCCTACCTCAATAAATATCTGCGCTGTCTTGATCGCCGCATCCTCTCCGGCTCGGTCTGTATCAAAAACTATCACAACACTGTCGGCATATCGTTTAAGTATACGGGCGTGATCTTCCGTAAACGCCGTTCCCTGCGCAGCTATAGCATTCTTGAACCCAGCTCCGTGACAACGAATAACATCTATCTGCCCCTCGCAGATTATAGCTTCTCTCTGCTCCGCATTGACTATGTGCCTGCGCGCAATGTCGAGTGCATACAAAACCCGGCTTTTATGGAAAAGCTGTGTTTCGGGACTGTTCACATACTTGGCTGCCTTGGGATCTGCCTCGAGAACTCTGCCACTGAATCCTATAACCCTGCCCTGTATGTCCCTGATGGGAAACATCAGACGGTCCCGAAAGCGATCATAGTACCTGCTCTTGGCGTCAGGATTTGATGACTTGAGAATTATGCCGGCAGCCTCAAGCTCTGCTTCGGTGAACTTATTCTTCTTGCCCCATTGAATCATGTTATTCCACCCGCCGGGTGCATACCCCACCAGGAACTCCTCTGTCAATTCATCCGAAAAATCACGCCCTTCAATATATTTACGGGCATGCTCTGCAGACTTGACCTGCAACAGGCAACGCTGAAAAAACTGTGTCAATTCTTCATGAAGCCTGAATAACACGTTTTTATTGGGTCCATCACCAGTACCGTTATCTTCATCCAACTCCAAGACGATACCAGACTTATGCGCCAGCATTTTAACTGCCGTAATGAAATCCACGCCCTCATATTTCATTACAAAACCAAAGACATCTCCGCCTTCGCCACATCCAAAGCAATGACATGTCTGCCGTTGAGGATTTATATGGAAAGATGGAGTCTTTTCCTTGTGGAAGGGACAGCAAGCCTTAAAGCTGGTTCCCGCCCGCTTAACCGTCATATACCCGCCGATTACTTCTACAATATCATTCGCAAAGCGTATGTCTTCCAGAACTTTTTTTGATATTGTACGTGCCATCAGTTATCACCCATCAGGTTTTCAGCTTTTTCATCTATAATCTCTTCCAGTGATGGAAGAAATCTTATTACGCCTCTGCCAATATATGATTCTTCACCAAATTTACTGTTAAGATACTCATATGGAATTATGTTCATTGCGAGAAAAAAAATGAGAACAAGGAGTATCGATCGTATCGACCCGGCCAATACACCGCCTACCCTGTCCGCTTTCTCACCAATAACAAGATTCATTATCTTTCCAAGAACGATTCTGGAGACCACCATGACTATCCCGGCAGAAAGAATAAGAAAAACGTAGGTCGCAATCCGGGCTCCCCCGACATCAAGTTTTGTATTGGTTACCAGCCAAACTCCAACATGTTCGTAAAAGAAAAGCCCGATAAAGAACGCTGCGCCGACACTCAGAAGAAGCGCTATTTCGCCAGATAGCTTCCGGCAATAACCTACGAACGCACCGATAACAACAAACACAAGAGCTGCCAGATCAATATAGTTAAAAGCCGAAGTGCTCATCAGGGTAGGTCGTTCAGATGCTCTCTGGCTCTAGCGGCAACAGGACCGCTGGGTGAACATTCAATACATTTCGTAAAATATCCCTTCGCAAGATCAGGACGTCCACTCATACCATAAACCAAGCCGAGCAAATAATGCGCCTTATCATAACCTGGATCCAGATCCAATGCATGGCTAGCTGCAGATATTGAGTCTTTGTATTCCTTGAGCTCCTTATGCACAAGCGCCAGCATATACCAAGCCTTAACAAGTCTCGGTTGCACAACTGTGGATTTCCTAAAAAAGGCTTTTGCATTCTCCATGTCGCCCTTCTTCTTATAAGCAAGACCCATGTTGTAAACAGCATTGTACAGCTTATCGTTAAGCTCCAGAGCCTTCTTATACCCCGCGATGGCCTCGTCCCAATCGTCATTTGCATGAGCTTCGTAGGCCTTATTGAACACATCCTGAGCTTGCGATTTTCCTTCGTCAGCCTTTCTTTCGCTGATTGACTTTGGCGGTTGTATAGGCATCTTGGCTTTTGGTGCCGGCGTCTTGGCTTTCGGCTTCTGATTCGGCAGCATTATCAGCTTTGAACGCCTGTCTCCAGGAAAGGCTATCTTGAATTTTTTATATGTGGCTTCTGCCTTCGCATCAAAATCAAGATGCTTGTCATACAACACCGCCAGCTGCCATAACGGCTCCGGATCTTCAGGCGCCATCTCACGTGCCTGACTGAGCTTAATCTTAGCAGCGACAAATTCTTCATTCTCAATCGCCTTCTCTGCCTCGGCAAGTAATTCTTTAATCGCAACAGGATTTACCTTCTCGACAACTTCCCTTGGCTGCACTGTTAGCTTTCCAATCTTCAAGACCGGCTTCTGTTCAGGTTCTACAACAACCTCTTCGACAGGTGGTGGTTCTTCAAGAACCGTCATTGTTTCATCAGGTCCAAGAAAAACTTCCGCGGACGTAATGTAACTCTCGTCAGCAGGTGGGCCCATACGTGCAGGATCAGAGGCCGCATCCATGAACTTTCGAAAATACTTTTCTGCCTCCCTCATGTTCCCCGCGCGATCACGATACAGAACCGCCATATTGTAGAGCGCAGGCATATAATCAGGCTCTTGCTTCAGGGCTTCGGACAAAAGACGACGCGCTTCGATAAGATCTTTCGTGTGAAGTTTAACAACAGACATCGCAGTCAACAACCTGGGCGTTCTTCCATCATCCCGTTCCATCGCAAGCTCAAAAGCCTGCAACGCTTCGTTCCAGCCTTCCAGTTCAATAAATATATTGCCGAGGAATTCGAGGGGGGCTGATTCTGAGCCAGCCAATTCGGCAGCTCTGCGCAAAGAAGATACGGCAAGTTCGTACTGCCCATCTTTCCAATACGCTACGCCAAGATTACAATGCACAGACGGATTGTCAGGCAATTTCTCTTCCGCTCGCCCAAGAAAAGCTATAGCTTCTTCGAGCTGATCTGCTTCGAGCGCCTCCGTTCCCTGTTCAAGCAGGGCATTTCCAGAACTCCCGCCACAACCAGAAACCAGCAACAACAGGGCTGCCATAGCTGAAAACGGCCATATCCGGGAACCGCTGAGTAAATTATAATTCATAATGTAACTCCACCCCTTATATATAATATATGATTCCCTTTCTTTCAACACATAAAAAAGCCTTGCATTAACTATCGAATGCGTGTAGTTTCCACGCCCTGTAAACATAACAACGGTAAAAGATCATGAAAAAAGAAATACATCCCGATTATAGCGAGGCTGCAATCACCTGTGCCTGCGGAAATGTAATGAATACACGTTCCACAGTGAAGGCAATGCATATCAACACTTGTTCGAAATGCCATCCTTTTTACACTGGCTCAGCAACGCTTATTGACACCGAAGGTCGCGTGGAACAATTCCGTAAGCGCTACGGCGTCAAATCTGACAAATAGATATTAAAGCAAATAGGACCTGGTCGTACTATATCTCGACCCGGTCCTTTTTCTATACGCACAATAATGATCAGCGAAGAATATATTAATAAATTGCTGGCTCGCCTGACCAATATTGAAAGCGAACTGTCAGATCCGGCGACTGCAGCCAACCAGAAGAAATATCAACAACTGGTACGAGAGCATTCTGCACTGAAGAAGATTGAAAAGAAAGCCAGCAGATTCTTTAATCTCAAAACTGAAATAGATGAACACCGCGAACTTATCGACAGCCCAGACTCGGATCCCGAAATAAAAGAGCTGGCCGAATCAGAAATCGAAGAACTTGAGAAGTCTCTCCCTGATGTAGAGAAGAGTCTGAAGCTCGCACTCCTCCCCGCCGACCCTGACGAGGAGCGAAATGTCATGATGGAAATCCGCGCTGGAACAGGTGGGGACGAAGCAGCTCTTTTTGCCGGCGACCTTCTCAGAATGTACAGCCGCTTTGCAGAAACAAAAGGATGGAAAATAATTCTTGTAGACGTAAGCTCATCCGAGGTTGGAGGATACAAGGAAGTCGTCCTCACCATTGAAGGCAAAGGTGCATACGCCATATTCCGGCATGAAAGCGGGACTCACCGTGTTCAGCGCGTACCCCTTACCGAATCTTCAGGACGCATCCATACTTCCGCAGCAACCGTAGCTGTCTTCCCTGAAGCTGAAGCAACAGATGATATAGTGATCAAGCCCGACGAAATGCGTATCGACGTCTATCGCGCATCAGGTCCGGGCGGACAATGTGTCAATACAACCGATTCGGCAGTACGAATCACTCATATTCCCACCGGGATTCAAGCCCAGTCCCAGGACGAGAAATCACAGCACCGCAACAGGGAGCGGGCTATGTCTGTACTAACAACACGCGTGATGGATGCACAACGACAGGCTGAAGCCACCAAAATGGGCGATGAGCGCCGTTCGCAAATAGGCTCCGGAGACCGCAGTGAACGCATAAGAACTTATAATTTCCCCCAGAACCGCATTACTGATCATCGCATCAACCTGACCATGTATAATCTTGACCGGGTAATGGAAGGTGATTTGGAAGACCTCGTATCCGCACTCCAGGATCATACAAACGAACTCCGTTTGCAAAAGGAACTTAACAACGCATTATCCCAATGACACCGGAAATCAAAATCTTGGGCGAAATAATAAAGTCCGGTAGCGAATTCCTGGCCGGCAAAAATATTGAGAACCCACGCCTGCTCTGCGAACTGCTGGCTTCCAGGCTTCTTTCCTGCAAAAGACTCGAGCTGCCCATGCAGTACGATACCGTCTTGACTGAAAAACAACTCGACGCCCTGCGCCGGGGACTTAAAAGACTTATCCAGGGCGAGCCTGTCCAATACATCATAGGCGAGACAGAATTTATGGGGCACAAGTTCAAGACCGATAAGCGCGCCCTTATTCCCCGACCCGAAACAGAACTCCTCGTCCAGACAATTCTCGACACAGAAGCCCTCTGGAAAGCTGACCAGCCAGCTGTCGCGGAGATAGGCACAGGCTCGGGCTGCATCATCATCAGCCTGGCCCTTGCCAAACCGAAGGCCCTGTACATCGCTCTGGACATAAGTGAACAGGCAATTGAGCTCGCCAAAGAAAACGCCGCATTCCACAAGATTTCAGGCAATACCGCATTTGCAGTCACCGAACTATGTGATACAACAGATCCCGAAACAATGGACGCCATCATCGCAAACCTGCCATACATACCCACCACCGAATACGAAAAGCTTCCATCACATATAAAAGACCATGAGCCACGCAATGCGCTGGATGGCGGACCTGATGGACTGACCGTCATCGAACCTGTAATACATGACGCATCATTCGCCCTGAAATCCGGCGGGCATATCTTTCTTGAGATCGGCGAAGAACAAGCCGAATCTGTATCAACCATTCTCAACGATGCAGACTTTACAAACATCTCAGTCATCAAAGACCTGAACAATAAAGACCGAATCGTCACAGCCACCCTGAACGAACAATAATACCCCGTATGGACCGGACTGTAGGACTATGGACTGTAAGACTGTGAAATCGCTCCCTCTCCACCGTCCCCTGTTCCCCTCTTCTAATAGCCAACAGAGAGAAGGGAGGAAAGGGAACAGGGAACTGGCAACAGGGCGAGGATGGCGGCATTCTTATGCCGCCGTAGAGCAAAGCCCATAATCAATAATAAGTAACAACACCTTCCCCTGTTCCCTGTTCCCTGTTCCCTTTACCTACTTGCATTCTGCCTACTGCCTGTTGTATAATTCCCGAGTTATGGGTTTAATTGACTTAAAATACAATATGTCATCCGTTCAGGGTCGATTCAAACACCTATCTCTTTCTCAAGAGGAATACTCGCGCTTCAACACAAAAGTCCTCGGACTCGGGGACGTTTCAAAGCAGGGCGAACATATCGACGCGTTGGTCGCCATATTCGACCTGGAAGGTTTTACTTCTTTCTGCAATCAGACCGACCCACTTCTGGTCGTTCCGGACTATCTGGACCAAATGTTGAAATGGCTATTCTTGCACATATCAGAGAATTTCAAAAAGGAAACTGTGGGCAATGATGTTATCCTGTGGGGCAAATTTCCCTTTTACACCAAATTTCTCGGCGATGGCATACTCTTTCTCTGGGATACAAATGGACTTGGCCAGGCTTCGATGGGGAATATTATAATCAACCTCTACAAAACCTGCGTCGCTTATACCGAAGATTTCCTGCCTGAGGCCTCTAAACAATTTTCGAAAGTACCGGCAAAACTGAGATGCGGTGTTGCGCGCGGCCAGATCATCGCCATCGGCGGAGGCAAGGATTTTGTGGGACCATGCATAAACGAAGCTTCTCGACTGCAGAAAGTCAGCCAACTATCTTTCGCATTCTCAAAGAGAGGATTTGATCCCTCAGAATGCTTCAGCAAGACCTGGCAAAATGAATTTATCATCAAAAAGATCGTGGTCCGAGGATTGGGCGAAGACGTATTGGTATCCATCCTGAAAAGAGAATACGACGCACTTCCTCCGGAAGAGCAACAATATTTCCAGGAGCCGTAGAAACCGTATGGCTAAGAAAAAAAAGAAAGCAACGTATATTAAGCTTGAGCCTGAAGCAGCATACGAACTTGCTGACGACCTGGCCGACATCCTTAATAATACAATACACAACTATTGGCTTTCATCAAGCGACGCGGAAACCGCTACCGCAGACTGCTACAAAGTCCTCCGAATAGCACTCAACAAAGCGACTGCCATCTCATTCCGTATCTTTGACGGCGCATTGATGATCAATGGCGACGCTATTCGAGACAAATCGCATAATATAGAAGTCCTTGTCGACCATCTCGAAACCGTCGAAATAGATAACTTTACCATGACAAGCGACATTGACGAAGCGGGCTTCGCAAATATGCTGGAAATACTCGAAGCAAATAAAGACGAACTCGACCAGCTTGGCGGTTTTGCTACATGTCTTGAACAATTCAAGATAAAAGGAGTGGAAACCAGAAACGTCGTCTTTCAGGAGGTAGGCGAAGACGAGATGTTAATCGACAAGGATGATCTTAAACAAGATTCTGGTGGCAACGGCCCCAGTCAGGAAACCGTTGGAAGTATCCTGGCATTTCTGAAAGGCGAAGTGCCTACAGACGACACGAATGCGGTCAAGCAAATACAGGAAACGGCAACAGATGCCGGGCAAATGGCCGACCTCATCCTAAACGCAGCGGAAATACGCCGACAGGAAACACCCATTGAGGATGGAGAGTCCATGGTCGACCTCGTTGTCGGATGCCTCAGACGTACATACGAGAGTATCACACAACAAAAATCAGCAAGAACAAAGACCGGCAAAAAGAGAATTACCAAGAATCTTCTGTTACTTGAGAAAGAGGTTCTCGACCGCATGCGCGAAATGTCCATGGATTGGACCGATGATGACCTGCAAGCAATAGTCGATGCGACGCAGGAGATGACAGACGAACTAAAGATAGACTCCCTTGCAGATGAATATATCTCTACTAAAAAGATCAACAAGAATATGGAGAAACATATCCTGGACTATATCGAGTCCGTAGGCATAGACAACGTAGACATACTCAAACAGAAATTATCAGCAAAGGGTATGGATATGAGCGATTGGAAGGAACTTGTCGTGAAAAGCGGTAGCGGAGCCGGAATTGGAGCCGGAGCCGGACCAGGCGATGGCGGAGAGCCTGGCGCAGGTGAAGGCATGGGGCCTGGTGAAGGTGGTGACGGGATAGGAATCGGAGGCGGACTCGGAATGGGATCCGGCTTTGCACTCGGATCTCTGGTTGACGCTATAGGCCACCTCGATGTCGCACTTGGAAACATGGAGGCAGGCTTTAGCAACTCTGACGGCAAAACTCAGGAGAAAGATTCTAACGAACTGGTAAATGCGCTCGAGAACGCGACTGGGCAGGTTAGATCCATCGCAAAAGGTACAGGCCAAAAGATAGACTTCCTAATAAACAACCTGCAAGCTGACGAAGACACCATTAACCACGCAGAAGAAAGCGCCATCGCTGCCGGTGTAGAATTAAAAATGACCCGAAAGGCTATGCTCCAAATCCTTGCTGATATCGTCCGCGAGATCTATGAGCCACTGACTGTTATCAAAATCTCAATGGATATAATAAAATCCAACACCATGAGCGGACTGACAGAGAACCAGACAAAATCTCTTAGAATTGCCGACGAAAGCACCGACATGATTGTCCAACTGCTAAAGAAGCTGGAAAACATTTCGCTAACCTGAACTTATTTCCGCTCACCCAAGCTTGCGCCCCTCACGACAAGAAAAGACTTCGATAGGGGATTCATCTCTCATTTGTTATTTAAAACGAACAAGGTCTTGAATCTCAAAACTTGACCTTGCGTCACGCACTCGTAATTTCTCTTTAGCTATATCCTGAAGCAGCAATTCTCTCTTCTCAGAATCCACCTCCCGGCGCAGGGTTGCTTCCAAGGAGTTTATTCTGTTCTCCGGCATGGCAACAATCCCCTTGCTGGCATCAGGCATCACCTCTACTATATAACCCTCCCCAATATATCTTTCAGGGCTTGAGCCTGCATGGCTTGACGGATTATCGACAACATCTCTCTCGGCAACAATCAGTACGCCCATACCCACCTTGACCCCATCATTCTCGCCAAGATTAATCGAAATGTCTTCGCCACTCAGACTGATTATCTTGCCCTTAGATGCGACCAACACAGGGAATGCCTTGTGTATTGCATTGGCTATCGCCTGGATATCCTTTATGTCCGCAGTGACATTCTGTTCCTTTTTATAATGAACATCATGATGGCCCGCATACATCACAGCGCCGTTGTAAGCATTGACGACTCTAACATCAATAGCCATGACTCGACCTTTCTCGGAGAACCGAGTGATGTTGCCCTGGATAAACGCATCTACGGCATACTTGTATTTATTACGCTGCTCTTCCGTTTTTCTTGCGCCTATCTCTCTGAGCTTCGCTCTTTCCAAAACCTCAAAACGTTTGGGCACAAGCAATTCCATTGAAAGAACATCAGGGATGGTCTTAATTAGATTCCCTGCGCGTCCTGTTTGATCCACAAAATTAAATACGGCTAGCTTCATCTTGTGAGAACGCGGCTTGATAGTACGCCTGGGCTCCTTAGCGCAGTACGTTGGCGGAACCGTCACACAAGACACCATCAGCAGACATGCCACTCCAGCTGCAATTGTTAACACATTCCTCTTTTCAGTCATCTACTCCCCTGTTGCAATGTTGCTAAACTGCCAATCTCGACACACCCAGCACGTTCACATCTGCTTTCCCGCCCAAAGAGAACTGTCCTCCGGGAAATCATATTCCACAGCTTTCTCAAAAAACATCTTAGCCTCAGACACTTTCTTCTGCTTCTTTAAGACATATCCTAGCCAGGCATAAATGTGTGAGTCTTCAAATCCAGAATCAGTCAGCTTTGCGAACTCGGCTTCTGCCTTGCGCCATTCTTCTTTGCCGGCATACATCTCTCCTAGAAAACGATGCGTCTCAACATAACCGCTTTTCTCTTCATTCGCCTTGGCCAACCACTTGTCAGCCAGACTTAACTGTTCGTTTCCGTTCTTTCCGGGCGCCATTCTCGCCCTCATGATATACATTTGACCGACACACACAGCCGCATAGGCATTACTCGGCTCCAACTCTTCGGAAACATACTTGTAAAACTTGATTCCTTCCTCGGTGTACCAATACACATTAGCCTTCCCTTGCGCTGTCTTGTCGCCGAGGTTATCAATAACAAGTTGCCGATATCGGTCACCAACAGAAAGCGCATCCCTGGTTTTCTCAGGAGGGTTGTCCGGATTGAAACGCTGACATTGCAAGAAAGATACTCTTTGATCTGACGGAGGGTACGTGGCGCACCCAGCCGTCAGCATCAAGACCAGTATACATATCGCAATTTGCGGCACCATGTTAAACAAACGCCTCATAACACCCTCCAGTTAAGCCCGATTTTACGCCTTCATTCTTTTTGGAACAAGAGAAAACCGTGAAATGTATTGAAAATAAGACTTAAGAAATATATTATTTGTGATGTGAGTGCAAAAAACATGGCAAAAAATACAGTTCTATACCGTTCCCTTCTGCTCCTTCTGCTCGTCACCGGTTGCACGTCGACCCACAAGAACACTGAACCAGCTATGTCTTTAACCCTTCCAACATGGTTTACGGCGCCTTCCAACAAAGAAATGAACTGCGTTCCTGTCCGCCTTCGCATGAAACTGCCAGCCCACCTTAATGCATTCAGCCGTAAATACAAACTGCCCGGCTGGATAATCTACGGCTCAGTTCGCTCGCTCGGCACAAAAGAACTCATTGTCAAAGGCACATATAGAACATTTGCCAAAACGAAACCTGACCACACATCAGAAGTACTGATCGATGACATTAATTATGATGTCTCCATCAGCGGCATAGACTCCGCTCTCCAAAAGATCGCAAAAGAATGCATCACTGCCGAAAACGAAACAAAACGCCTCGAAGTGCTTGCCAGCCATGCCGCAAGACAATTCGGCACATACGCGTTATTCTGTCCTAAACCAAACGCCACACCCGGCAAGAATACGAGCAAGGAACCTGAGCCTGATGACTCCCCGATGGAAGAATTCAGAACTGACACCCCTATCGAAATCACTGATGTTGGATGGTCCGAAAGCGACACCCATTACAACACTACGATTACTGGCAAAATCAGACATAACGACCTTTTCTATTCTTTCATGCGAACTGAAGAGAACGCAATTCAAGATCTTTCAAAGACTATAATAATCAAATTCATCCGTATTCGCAGAAAAGAAACCATGACAACAGTTTCTTTATCCAAAACATTAGAAGAGATCAAAATCAAAATCCGAGGATTACATGTTGTTCGAAGAAAAGCGGATCTTAGCTCAAACACCTGCTCTGTAACTATAACAGTCCCAAAAAGCGGTGTATCACTACTGTAACAAACGCCATCAAAAGGAGACCAAAACCATGAAACATGTACTCAACATCGCACTCTCAATCGTTCTCCTGGCGACACTTATTGGATGCCAGACAAGAACTCCCGCTAACAAATCACCATTTGAAGCAATGCAGGACAAAGCCAACGCCATCACTGCTGCTGGCGGCATAGCCACCGTTGGCTTGGGCAACGCCCGCACCACCGCCCTCGCACTTGATAAAGCCCAGAACCTCGGACGCCAACAGCTAGCGTTCATCCTCAGCACCAAGATCGACACCCTTAGAAAAAGTTTTCAGGAGGAAATAGGCGCTGATAATGCCGGTGAATTAAACCATATGTTCAGCACAGCGAGTAAAATCCTTGTAAGCCGACATCTCAAAGACAACATAGCCAAGGACATAGATTACAAGATCAAGGACGGTGAGACCAAAGCTTATGCGCTGATGATACTGGATCCCAAGATTATTCCAGACGCCTTTACCGCGCAGGCAAAAACACAACGTCACCTCTATACTCGTTTCCGCGCCTCACAAGCCTTCTCCGATATGGACAAGGAGCTCGCGCAATACGAAAAGTGGAAAAAGAAAGACGGCGCTCTGATACTCAAATAATGCCCTCTAATCCAGGGTGCAGGACAGGAAAGTTACAAATTCATAAAAAAGGTGTTGCAAAGTGTTTTTTTGATATGATACTGTATATATACATATACAGGAGGTACTTATGAATAAGCAGACACAAGAAGAACGCGACG